>SKHR01000014.1 GCA_007116865.1 Marinospirillum sp.
CAGGGTTGATCGCATCCCAAGGGGAGCCATTGGCTTGTTTCAGTTTTGCGACTGCATCGGTATCTTGTTGATAAGTTGACATGCTTTTTCCTCTAGCGAGTTTTGAAACAAAAACCGTCTGCACATTGAGGCGGCTGGTGCGGTGCATCATGCCCCAGGAAAGAGGGAGAAACAAATAGGCATTAGTCGAGGCGGTTTGGTTGTAATTTGACTACCAGATAGGCGTGTCACTCATCTTCCGGGGCATAGAGACTGCCCTGATTAAGCAGGCTTAGCAGCAGTGTGCAGGCTTCAGGCTGTGCCAGGGTTTGTTGAGTAAAGTCCGCATCAAGCTGGTTTTTTTCACAAAGCGCTTCCACCCAGCTTTGCAGTGTGGCCGGATAAGGCCAGGCTTCGCCGTCCACAAACAGCCAGCCCCCTTGCGCGTTAGGGTGAAAGGCAAAACGCGAACCTTCAGTCCGATACAAGGGGTCGGTGGTTTCAACCCAGGCGTGCAGATCAGCGGCTTCCCAGCGTTGTTCGGGCGGAAGCAGCTGGTCCGGATACTTGGTCTGAGTCATGGCGCGACCAAACCACTGCGCCAGGATGTCGGGTTGATCAAGGGCGCGGGTCAGTAAGGACTGCACCCGGGCCAAAGCCTGCGAGTCGATTTCAGCACTATGTCGCAGCGGTGTTAAATCTGGATCGCTGTAACGCTGATCCTCGGTTAAATGCTCACCTAAAAAATCTGCCGCGCCACAGAGGATTTCTTCGGCGCTGAGACCACGAAACCCGACCGACCAGGTGGTGCAATCCTGGCTGCAGGAAACACCCCAGTGAGCCAGTTGGGGCGGGAGGTAAAGCAGGTCACCTGGCTCCAGTACCCAGTCCCACTCAGGGTTGACCTCAAATTCGGTCATGAGTTTGAGTCGGGTGTCACTGCGTACCGGGGTGGATTCATCCCCCCAGCCACCGAGTTGCCAGCGTCGCTGACCACTGGCTTGTAGCAAAAATACATCGTAGTAATCAAAGTGGGGGCCTACACTGCCGCCGGTCGGCGCATAGCTGACCATCACATCATCTAAACGCCATTGCGGCAAGAAGCGGAAAAGCTCAAGTAATTCAGCGACCTCAGGCACCCAGTGGTCGACCGCTTGAACCAGCAGCGTCCAGTCTTTTTCTGGTAAAGCCTGTAAAAACTCGGCCTCAAACGGGCCACTGAACAGCTGCCAGGGTTGATCTGGCCCCTGTTCCATCACCAGGCGAGATTCAACCCGGTCCTCACAGGCCAGGCCCGCCAGCTCATCAATGCTGAGCGGGGGGGTGAAGTCCGTGAAGGCCTGACGGATCAGCAGGGGTTTTTTCTGCCAGTAATCGCGCAGAAAGGTCTCAACGCTCATGCCGCCCAGTGGGTTGGCCTTGGTCCACATGATCAGACGCTCCGGGCTTGATCGGCGGCATTGCCGGTGTAATTGCCAGGTGTCAGAGCTTTCAGCTGGTCCTTGGCTTCGGCCGGAATGTCGAGGGTGTCAATGAAAGTCAGCATCGCGGCTTGATCGATGCCCTTGCCACGGGTCAGCGCTTTGAGTTTTTCGTAAGGTTTTTCAATCCCGTAACGACGCATCACGGTTTGAATCGGCTCGGCCAGAACCTCCCAGGCAGCATTTAAATCATCATCCAGGCGCTGGGGGTTGGTTTCCAGCTTGCTGATGCCCTTTAAGCTGGCTTGATAGGCGATCAGGCTGTGACCCAGGCCGACCCCCAGGTTGCGCAGCACAGTGGAGTCAGTCAGGTCTCTTTGCCAGCGCGAAATGGGCAGCTTAGCGGCGAGATGACCCAGCAAGGCATTGGCGATGCCCAGGTTGCCTTCAGAGTTTTCAAAGTCAATCGGGTTGACCTTATGCGGCATGGTTGAAGAGCCAATTTCACCAGCAATGGTTTTTTGCTTGAAGTAACCCAGCGAGATATAACCCCACACATCACGATCAAAGTCGATCAGGATGGTGTTGAAACGCGCCAGGGCATCAAAGAGTTCGGCCATGTAATCGTGCGGCTCGATCTGAGTGGTGTAGGCATTCCAGGTTAAACCGAGGCTTTCAACAAAGGTTTTGGCATGAGCCGCCCAGTCAATGTCCGGGTAAGCGCTGAGGTGGGCATTGTAATTGCCGACCGCTCCATTGATTTTGCCCAGCAAAGGCACCTGATCAATCTGCGTCAGTTGGCGCTCAAGGCGAAACACGACATTGGCCATTTCCTTGCCCAGCGTTGATGGGCTGGCCGTTTGTCCATGGGTACGCGATAACAGGGGTTGGTCAGCATTGCGGTGCGCCAGGGCACGAATCGCCTCAGTCAGCTCACGCTGTATCGGGAGTAAAACCGCTTGCAGGCCACCCTTGAGCATCAGCGCGTGAGAGAGGTTGTTGATATCTTCGCTGGTGCAGGCGAAATGCACAAACTCACTGATGGCATCCAGTTCAGCCATGCCCTTGAGCTTGTCTTTGATAAAGTACTCAACCGCCTTGACGTCATGATTGGTCACTTTCTCGTGGGCTTTGACTGCCTCTGCATCGGCCACGGAAAAGTGCGCTACCAACTGGTCAAGAAAATCCTGAGCTGCGGCTGACAGCGCGGGTACCTCGGTGATTTGCGGGTGAGCCGCCAGACTTTGCAGCCAGCGAACTTCGACCTCAACCCGGCAGCGAATCAAGCCATATTCAGAAAAGTAAGCGCGCAGGTCCTGGGTTTTGCTGCCGTAGCGGCCATCCACCGGAGATAAGGCGGTTAACGCGGTCAGTTGAGTCAAAGACATAGTGAAATTCCAGAGTCTGAAGGTTAAAGGTGAAGGGCTTGAAGGTCATTGAGCAAACGCTTGCGCGCAAAGAGCAGCTTCCAGCGTTTGCCCCCCGCTTGCTGCCACAGCATGGCAGAGCGTACACCCGCGAGTAAAAGGCTGCGAATTTTATCCGCATTATTGGCTTGTTGCAGCACCTGTGGATCTCCCGTGACCTGTACACGGTAAGAAAAGGTGCTCAGCGTGTCTTGATAAAGTCCGGCTAAAGCAGCGAGCACGTTTTCATGGGTTGCGCTGAAATGCATGGCCTGTTGCTTGATCGCATCCAGACGCTCACCCAGGGCGGTCATCATGTCCGGGCGTTTGCCCAGTTTGACCTGCAGGACCAGAATGGACATGGCGTACTTGAGCACTGAAGGGTGAAGTTCTGCGCTGCGGGTGAGGGCTTTGCGCATCACCTCGGCACCGCTTTTCAGATTTTGTAAATCCCCACCATAAATCTCTTCAAAGGTTTGTGGGTCAGTGACCAGAATGCTTTCAATGCTGGTGGCAAAGGGCTGGTGATCATAAATGCCGCGCTGAGCGACTTCATGCACCAGTTTGGCCGCTTGAAAAACCCCGGCCAGTGCTAGGGTTTGGCGCTGCATGGGATCCAGTGAACTCATGGTCTGCGACTCTTAAAGGTTAGGGTTGAGATTTTGCTTCATGGTTTCGTTGATCACGCCGCCACCCAGGCAGACGTCACCCTGATAAAACACCACGGATTGACCCGGTGTGACGGCTCGCTGTGGTTGCGCAAAAGTCACCCGGCAGCGTCCATCCTCCAGGCAGGTCACTTCACAGGCCTGATCTGCCTGACGGTAACGCACCTTGGCGGTGGCTTCAAAACGGCTGGCCGGGGGATGACCGCTGACCCAGTCGGGGGCCGCGCAAATCAGCGCATCCGACAGCAGCAGCGGGTGATCCTCTCCTTGTACCACCACAAGACGATTGCGGGCCAGGTCTTTTTGGGCAACAAACCAGGGGGCTTCCGGGTAGCCTTTGACGCCCCCGATGCCTAAACCCTGACGCTGGCCGAGGGTATAGTACATTAACCCGGCATGTTGCCCAATCACCTGGCCCTCAGCGGTCACCATTTCACCCGGTTGAGCGGGCAAATAGCGTTGTAAAAAGTCGCGAAAGCGCCGCTCACCGATAAAGCAGATGCCGGTGGAGTCCTTCTTTTTGGCGGTGATCAGTCCGTGCGCTTCGGCCAGCTGGCGCACCTGGTGTTTTTCCAGTTCGCCGACAGGGAACAGGGTTTGGGCAATTTGTTGGTGACCAACCGCATGTAAAAAATAACTCTGATCCTTGTTTGCATCCAGGCCGCGTAATAACAGCGCCTGGCCTTGATCCTGCTGGCCTCGGCGCACATAGTGGCCAGTGGCAATCAGATCCGCTCCCAGCACCTTGGCGTAGTCGAGGAAGGCTTTAAACTTGATTTCCCGGTTGCAGAGGATGTCGGGATTGGGTGTGCGACCGGCCTTGTATTCGGCTAAAAAGTGCTCAAACACAAAATCCCAGTATTCAGCTGCAAAGTTGGCCGCATGCAGGGTGATGCCCAGACGCTCACAGACCGCCTGGGCATCGGCATAGTCTTCTTTGGCCGTGCAGTACTCGGTGCCATCGTCTTCTTCCCAGTTTTTCATGAACAGGCCTTCGACCTGATAGCCCTGCTGCTGTAAAAGCAGAGCAGAGACGGAGGAATCGACGCCGCCAGACATGCCAACAAAAACACGGGTGGTTGCCGAGTTTGGGTGCGCTTCATGGGTTGTGGATAACACGGACAAGATGGACTCCGAGCGGTTCTGGTTTCATCCGAACTTAAAACGCGGCATTATACACCAAAACCTGCAATGAACCGATGCAAACCCCCGCTGGAGCAGCTAAGCTCTATCTTAGTTGCTTGTTTAAGGAGCCAGCCATGCCTTACGAAGAGCATTTTTATCAGTCGATTGTGGACCACGGCGCGATGCTGATCTGGGTCGCAGGCTTGGATAAAGGCTGCTACTACTTCAATCGTACCTGGCTGACCTTTACCGGTCGCACACTGGAGCAGGAGTATGGTGATGGCTGGGCCGAGGGTGTTCATCCCGACGACTACGAGCGCTGCCTGTCGATTTACACGGCTGCATTTGATCGGCGTGAAGCTTTCAGCATGGCGTATCGCCTAAAACGTCATGATGGTAGTTACCGCTGGCTACAGGATGACGGTAAGCCGGTCCATGATGATCAGGGGGAGTTCACTGGCTTTATTGGTTATTGTCTGGATATCCACGAATTAAAAATCGCGGAAATTCGCTTGCAGCAGCACAAAAGTCTTTTGGCGATGATGGCCAGCGGCATTTCAGTGGATGAGTTGATGGAGCACTTCACCGAGCATTTGCACCAGCTTTATGATCGTTATCGTTTTCGTCTCTTTCACGACGCCCCGCCGCCTGCCCAGACCCAACTGCGTCCAGGTCAGTGGCTGGTTCCAGTGATCGCCTCTAAAGGCCAGTTGCTGGCTCAATTGCTGATCACCGGCAGTGAAGCAGGGGGGATTGACCGCAGTCTGCAAGATGCCCTGTCGCATGAATTGTCACTGGCGGCCTTGATTCTGGAAAAAGCCCGTGCGGATGAAGCGTTGAAGCTGCATCAGCAGGCCTTGGAACGAATGGCCCACTATGACGCGCTGACCAACCTGCCTAATCGGGTGCTTCTATTGGAGTTATTGCGCAAACAAATGGCTTGGTGCCAGCGAGGTAACCAGCATCTGGCGGTGGCATTTATTGACCTGGATGGATTCAAGCAGATCAATGATCACTACAATCATGCAGTGGGAGATCAGGTGTTGGTGTGCTTGACTCATCGTATGAAAACACTCTTGCGTGAAAGTGATGAGCTGGCCCGTTTGGGCGGAGATGAGTTTGTACTTTTGCTGCCGGGTTTGGATACACCAGAGGACTACAGCCCGGTGATCAATCGAGTGCTGGCGTGCCTCAAAGAGCCGGTCAATCTGACCGAAGGCACGGTGCAAGTGTCCGCCAGTATTGGTATCACCCTTTACCCGCAGGCCAAAGCCTCGGCTGAACAGTTGATTCATCAGGCGGATAAGGCCATGTATCAGGCCAAGCGCAAAGGCCGCAATCAATATCAGGTGTTTGTTAAAAACGAAAATCCTGAATCACGCTGAGCGGAAACCGAGTGCCCGCCAAGAAATCCCGGCAGGCGGGCAGCACCATCGCGCTGCGCAGGCGGTTCTGGCGCTCAGCCGACTCCAGCTCCTCAAGTGACATCCAGTGACAGCCTAAAATGCCCTCATCCAACGGCCAGTCCGGATCATGGCGCTCAGGTTTGGCAATGAACGCATGGCGATGATAAATGACCTGATTGGGCGCTTGATTGATATAAAGCCCCAAATATCCGGTGATCGTGACCTGCCAGCCGGTTTCTTCCAGGGTTTCACGACAGGCCGCCTGTACCAGGCTTTCATCAGCCTCCAGGTGTCCAGCCGGTTGGTTGAGCACTGGGTGATCGCGCCCGTCAAGGCGATCCAGTTCCTCAACCAGCAAAAAGCGCCCCTGGTCAAACACAAGGGTGGCGACGGTGGTGTTGGGTGTCCAGCGTGTCATCAGTTGCGGTGCCTTTTCTGTGAGGTTCGGTGGGTGGGTCGGCGGCGGCTTTGAACGGGCAGGTGAACGGATACCAGGCGGTTGTTGCCGGGGCTAAGTCCGTCCAGCGTCCACTGGCCGATAGACCAGCGAATCAGGCGCAGGGTAGGAAAACCCACTGCCGCGGTCATGCGCCTGACTTGACGATTGCGGCCTTCAGTGAGCGTCAGGCTCAGCCAACTGGTGCCCTTGCCTGGTCGAGGCCTGACAGGTTCAGAGCGCTCATCCAGCAAAGGGGGTTCAAGATGAGCCGCTTTGGCGGGTCGTGTCGGGCCATCATTAAGCTGGACACCCCGAGCGAGCTGTTGCAAAGCCTGATCTGTGATTTGACCTTCGACCTGAACCCAGTAGGTTTTGGGGAGTTTGAAATCCGGGTGGGCGATGCGAGCCTGCAAGGCACCATCGCCAGTGAGTAAAAGCAGGCCTTCTGAGTCATAATCTAAACGTCCAGCCGGATAAATGCCGGGCTGGTCGATGTAAGCGGCCAAAGTGGCGCGTCCCTGATCATCGGTGAACTGGGATAACACCTGAAAAGGTTTGTAGAATAGATAAAGATCGCTCATCGCGAAAAGGTTTCCCACTGACTCGCTTGTGATTTGGTTTGAATGCCCCCATTCTCATGGAAGCGACCGCAAAAGTCATGGGGCATCGATGCAAGGCAGGGAATTTTTGATCAGTCTGCTTGCCTAACAAGCAGTCAAAGACGAGGCAAAGTGTTGAATATGATGCAAGTAGGTGTTGAGGGCGGGGGTATGCGGATGGCCGCAGACGGAGAAGAAACGCATCAGGACGATAGTTCGCTTGCGACCGCAACGGCTCGGCCAGCACTGCAAAAACCACCCTTGTACAAGGTGATCATGCTGAACGATGACTTCACTCCAATGGATTTTGTGATTGAAGTTCTGATGAAGTTTTTCTATATGAATAGTGAGAGGGCAGCGCAAGTGATGCTGGCTGTTCACCATGAGGGTCAAGCCATCTGTGGCGTTTTTACTCGGGATATTGCAGAAACAAAAGCAGCATTGGTGGTCGATTTTGCACGTGAAAACCAGCATCCGCTGATGTGCAAAGTCGATATTGCGGAGTGAAGTTGAAGAGTTGGCTCAGGCCGCCTGAGTGTGCAATGAACCGAATTTGGCAAGAGAGGTCAGGATCATGTTAAGTAAAGATCTAGAATTAACGCTCAATGATGCGTTCTCACTGGCCCGGCGCCATCGGCATGAGTTCATGACGGTTGAGCATCTGCTCTTATCCCTGCTGGATAATCAGTCTGCGGCACAGGTGTTAAAGGCCTGTGGTGCTGATCTGACTCAGATTAAACGTGAGCTGCTGGATTTTATTGAGGCCACGACCCCGATTCTTCCGGATGACAGCCTGGAACGGGAAACCCAGCCGACCTTAGGATTTCAGCGGGTTTTGCAACGAGCGGTTTTTCATGTGCAGTCGTCAGGCAAGGCGGAGGTGACAGGTGCCAATGTACTGGTGGCCATCTTCAGTGAGCAGGACAGCCAGGCGGTTTACTTCCTCAAGCGTCAGGATGTTGCGCGTGTAGACGTGGTGAATTTTATTTCTCACGGCATCTCTAAAGTGTCCGGCGCCACGCCGTCTGAGGATGGTCTGGCGGATGAAGCAGAGCAGGCCCAGCAAGCCGGTCAGGGTAGCCATCCGCTGCACAGCTATGCGACCAATTTGAATGAACAGGCCCGCCAGGGCCGCATTGATCCGCTGGTGGGTCGAGACCATGAGTTAGAGCGCGTCATTCAGGTATTGGCCAGACGGCGTAAAAATAACCCGCTGCTGGTGGGCGAAGCCGGGGTCGGCAAAACGGCGATTGCTGAAGGCCTGGCCAGGCGCATTGTTGAAGCCGAGGTACCCGAGGTGATTGCTAATGCCACGGTTTATGCGCTGGACTTAGGTGCACTATTGGCCGGCACCAAGTATCGCGGTGATTTTGAAAAACGCCTGAAGGCCCTGCTCAATGAGATCCGCAAGGAAGAGGGCGCGATTCTCTTTATTGATGAAATTCATACCATCATTGGTGCCGGTGCAGCCTCCGGTGGGGTAATGGATGCTTCGAACCTGCTCAAGCCTTTGCTATCCAGTGGTGAAATCCGCTGCATTGGCTCGACGACCTTCCAGGAGTTCCGCGGTATTTTTGAAAAAGACCGTGCGCTGGCGCGTCGCTTCCAAAAAATTGATGTGCCTGAACCCAGTGTTGAAGAAACCATCGCGATTCTTAAAGGACTCAAATCTCGCTTTGAAGCGCATCATCACTTGAGCTATGACGATCATGCACTTGATACGGCAGCACGCCTTGCGGCGCGTTATATCAATGATCGCCATCTGCCAGACAAAGCCATTGATGTGGTCGATGAGGCGGGTGCTTACCAGCAACTTTTACCGCAGGAAAAACGGGTGCAGCGCATCACTGCCCATGAGATTGAAGCCATTGTGGCAAAAATTGCACGTATTCCACCGAAGACGGTTTCCAGCAACGATAAAGAAGTGCTGCGCAACGTCGAGCGGGATCTGAAAATGCTGGTGTTTGGTCAGGACGAGAGCATTGATGCCTTGGCCAATGCCATCAAGCTCTCCCGCGCCGGGCTGAAATCGCCCGAAAAACCCATTGGTGCCTTTTTGTTTGCCGGGCCGACGGGGGTTGGTAAAACCGAGGTCACCCGTCAGCTAGCGCGTACGTTGGGCATAGAGCTGGTTCGCTTTGATATGTCCGAGTATATGGAGCGCCATACGGTCTCCCGACTCATCGGTGCGCCACCGGGTTATGTGGGGTATGACCAAGGTGGCCTGCTGACCGAAGCCATCACCAAGCAGCCCCATTGTGTGCTGCTGTTGGATGAGATCGAGAAGGCGCACCAAGAAGTCTTCAACCTGCTGTTGCAGGTGATGGATCACGGCACCTTGACTGACAATAACGGACGCAAAGCCGATTTCCGTAATGTGATTCTGGTGATGACCACTAATGCGGGTGCAGAAGTTCTGAGTCGACGCTCAATTGGTTTCCAGAAGCAGGACCACTCGACCGATGGCATGGAAGTGATTCGCAAGTTCTTCACGCCAGAGTTTAGAAATCGCCTGGATGCGATCATTCAGTTCAAATCACTGGATATGGATGTGATCAAAAATGTAGTGGATAAATTTTTGGTGGAACTGCAAGCTCAACTGGATGACAAGCAAGTGGTGCTGGAAGTCGATGAAGCGGCACGTCAGTGGTTGGCCGAAGAAGGCTATGATGAGGCCATGGGCGCACGTCCAATGGCAAGGCTGATCCAGGAGCAGATCAAAAAGCCCATGGCTGAAGCAATTCTGTTTGGAGACTTGTCACAGCAAGGCGGAACGGTGCGGGTCACCGCCGCATCCAATGGCCTGAAGCTCAGTTTTGAGCCAGCGACGCGCGCGGAAGAGGAAGAAGGCACCGTTTAAGACTGAGAAAAAGCTGGCAGCGGGCAAATCAAGCCCGCTTGCCGGTCGGTTTTAGCGGGCGCGGTAGGTGATGCGACCCTTGCTCAGATCATAGGGAGACAGCTCAACCTTGACCTTGTCACCGGTCAGAATGCGGATATAGTTTTTGCGCATTTTACCGGAGATATGCGCAGTCAACACATGGCCGTTTTCAAGCTCTACACGGAACATGGTGTTGGGCAGGGTGTCAATAATCACACCTTCCATTTCAATATGATCTTCTTTTGCCATTCAGCATCAACCTCAGTTACACAAAATCTGACACTGATCGACAGCGGATGACTGGCTGTACATCAGTGATCTAAATAATCGCAGGGAATAAAACGCGAGCATTCTGCCTGAATTTTCTGCAAAGCGCAAAATTAAGGCGTTTTCGTCGGTTTGTCAGTCATGGGTTGCCAGCGGTTTTGTTTGAGCACTTCCAAGGGTTTGAATTTGGATTTGTAGTTCATTTTGCTGCATTCGGCAATCCAGTAACCCAGATAAAGGTGACCGCGAGCACTCTGCTGGGCTTCCTGTATCTGCCATAAGATCGCGTAGGTTCCCAGGCTTCGGCGAGCCTGGTCAGGACAAAAGAAGGTATAGATCGCAGATAACCCTTGTGGCAGGCGATCCATGGCCGCAACAGCCAGCAACCGCTGTTGTGAATCTCTAAACTCAACCAGACGTGTCCAGGGCTGGTCGATCATCAAAAAGCTGCGATACTGCGACTCAGAAGGTGGGTACATATCGCCATCGGCATGGCGTGTTTCAATATAACGCCGGTAGAGCAGATAGTGCTCTGCGACAAAACGTGCAGGCAAGACGCGCGCGCTCAGATCCTGGTTGCGTTTCCAGATTTTCTTTTGTTGCCGATCTGGCTGAAAGTCTTTGACCGGGATGCGCACCGACTGACAGGCGTTACAGCGCTGGCAGTGTGGGCGGTACAGGTGGCGTCCACTACGGCGGAATCCGAGGTGGGTGAGCTGGTCATAAACACTCAGGGTGACAGCCTGGTTGGGGTCCAGAAAAAGCGTGCAGGCCTCTTGCTCCTGCAAATAACTGCAAGCATGGGGCAGGGTCTGATAAAAGCGCAGCGTTAGCGCGCGATCATCCGGGGTCTGACTGGTCATCCTGGTGGCGTCCGAGTTCCTTGATTGGGCAGCGCCGCTAAAAAGGTTTCACGGCTGATTTCACGTGCACCTAAGCGGGC
>SKHR01000220.1 GCA_007116865.1 Marinospirillum sp.
AACTTTATTCTTTGAAAGGCATAACGCCCGGCTCACGCGCCGGTTTGGAGCCGCGAAGCGGCGGAAAATCGGTCGCTGTGCAGCCGATTGTTATATTCAAAGACGCCCAGCTAACCACCGCAATACCTGGGGCTTCCCCAAAGGAGAATACCTGCTAAGATGTGGCAAACCTGCGACATAGACAGGCCTGTTATTGATATGACAGCAAAAACCTTTTAACTGCCAATTGCCATGCCCCGAAGGTAAATGCTCTTCTTTCCCTCCAAACATTGCATGCAAATAGCCGTACGGGGAATCGACAGCGTTTCCGAACGCAATGATTAGCTTGGGCTGTACTACTTCTAGAATGGCCTCGTGAACCGGCCAACACTTTTTGGCCAATGAATAACTTATATCGCTAGCTGCTCGACTTTGGAAGAAAATCAGGTTGCTCGCGCAGACGGAAGAAGCCTCCAACCCAAGTTCATTGAGCAACCATTGAATTCTTTGTTGGAGTGGAGCTTTTCCAGGCTCCCATTCGCCATTACCATTGCTCCAACTTTCGTCAATGTATGCATTGCCACTGTATGACAACATTGACTGCACACTTTCGCCAAGTGGCGCTCCATTGCTTCCACCCGGATTAAATCCAAGCAGGTAAACATTGCCGGGCTTCAATGTCTCATGGCTGCTGTAAAGGATACCTCCCGGCTCCCCCAATAGATCCGACAAGCTCTCCCTCGCAATGGTTGGAATTTCATCCTTTGTCATGCGTACTCCATCGAATATAACATTTTTGTTAGCAGGCATGCTCGTTTACCCACCTAGCTATCCCTGCGTGCTTTTGATCCAACTTAGTGGTTTTTCTACCAAAAGTCCATTGATGCGGGGCAGACTCAGGGGGCAAAACGAGCATGCTTGTTTTGCAGCCCGGTTTTGTCACTTTTCTTTCCGACATCCGTTTTAACTCACTGTTTTTACAGCGATCCGGTGATATTTAAAGCGTGAAAACGAGCATGCTCAGTTTGTTTTCGTGCCAGTTTTGCAGTTGTGCAGGAAATAGACTGTATAAAAACCTGCTCTCAATCGGCTCAGCCGGTCTATCACTACGCACTTGCAACTACTACCAACTATATTCCAGAAACAAATAACAGGATTTCTTTTTATTCTTTTATTTGCCGTGGATTTTTCGCTAGAGTGGTTGCAGGTGAAAAACAGAGGGTGGTCATGGTGCATCCAACAATAGAGTATTTGATTCTTCCGGGCTGGATGGGTTCTGGATCAGATCATTGGCAGAGTCATTGGCAGGCGTGTTTGCCTGGGGCTTCTCGGTTGAGTGTTGCCAGTTGGGATCTGCCTCAGCCGGAGGATTGGCAGGCGGCTTTAAGCATGCATTTGCGCCAGTTAAAGGGGCCAGTGGCGTTGATCGCGCATAGCTTGGGCTGTATCAATCTGGTGAACTGGGCGGCTCAGGCGGATGCTTCGCTGTTGGCAAATATTCGGGCGGCGCTGCTGGTCGCGCCTGCGGACGTGGAGCGCCCGGACTGCCCTGCGGCTTTGCAACCCTTTGCGCCAATTCAGCGTGCGCCCTTGCCTTTTCCGGCATTGGTGGTGGGTTCGACCAATGATCCGGCGGCGAGTGAAGCGCGGGTGCGTGATCTGGCGATGAGTTGGCAGGTGCCACAGGTTATTTTAAGTGAGGTCGGCCATATCAATGCGGCGTCTGGTCATCACTGCTGGGAGGATGGCTGGGTGTGGTTGGATGCACTGTTGGCGCAGTCACGTGAGGTGGCTTAGTTTTTTAGACGGTGTGCCAGTCTAGTCCGTTTTCCTGATCGGCGAGCAGGACTTGCGCGGTGGTTCCATTCAATGCCTGGCTTAAAAGGCGAGTGGCCAGATCCGGCAGATTGTTTTGTTCACTCAGGTGGGAGGCGACCACCCGTTGAAGGCGGGAGGTGTCCAACTGGCTCAGCAGGGTGGCGGCTTGCTCATTGCTCAGGTGACCAAAATCACCCGCCACCCGGCGCTTTAAGCTGGGCGGATAGGGGCCGTATTCAAGCCGTTCCCGGTCGTGGTTGGCTTCTAAAATCAGGGTGTCGCAGGCTTGGTACTGATGCAGTACATGGGGTGTGACGCTGCCGAGATCGGTTAAAATCCCCAGGCGTTTAATCCCATCGGAAAGCACAAACTGCACCGGTTCGCGGGCATCGTGAGGCACAGTGACGGGGTGAACCTGCAACCCGCCAAGACTGAATGCCACGCCCGGCTGAACCAGCCGCCAGTCGGGCAGATCCCCCCATTTGGCGGCCAGTTGTGTGCCTGCGGTGGAGTAAACCGGCAGGCGATAACGTCGCGCCAGCGGGCCGATTCCGGCGGCATGATCGCCATGTTCATGGGTGACCAGCAGGGCGGTGAGGGAGGCTGGATCGACTTGCAGGCGATCCAGCTTTTCCAGCGTGGCTTTGAGAGTGAAGCCGCAGTCGATCAGCAGTCGGGTTTGCCCACTGGTGACCAGTGTGGCGTTGCCTCGACTGCCGCTACCTAAGAGTGCGAAACCTAACCCTTGGCTCAACGCAACTGCCGCTCCAACCAGCGCATGACTTCCTGTTGTACCGCTTCCGGGGCGGCTTCGCCCTCGGCGGTTTCCAGCGACAACTGTAAACGGCTGGCTGTTTCCGGTTGCAGGACAAGGCGGTACTGATGGGTGTTCTGCCCGGTGCCACGACTCCACCAGCGTGAGAAGAAACCACTGGGGCGTTGATCCTGAGGCACATAACGCAGATAGAAGTGGCCTGCGCTACGATCCAGATCATTGAGCTTTTGCCAAGGCTGATCGAACTGATCTTCCAGCAGTTGGGCCAGTTCGTTCCAGGCACGGTCATAGTCGAGGGTCAGATACAGGCGTGATTCACCATCGACTTCAACACGCTCGACCTGCTCTCGCGCATGCAGTGAGCGGGCTTCCAGAGAGACTTGGCGGTTTTCCTGCTG
>SKHR01000118.1 GCA_007116865.1 Marinospirillum sp.
CTGATAACCACTGGAGGTAAATCTCCCCGGTTTTACGGCGATTCCAGACTTCACCAGACCAGTGTCCCTTGTGTTCAATTTGCTGCCACATGGCCTGATAAAAACTGCCAGGGTGACGGCCTGAGCGCAGCATGGACGGGGTTTTCCCCAGTGCTTCTTCAGCGCTATAGCCAGTGATCTGTGAAAAAGCACGGTTGACCTGGAGGATGCGCCCAGTCGTATCGGTGACCACAATGGCTTCGATGGTGTTATCAAGGATGCGGTCATTTAAGCGCTGGTAGTTAATATTTTTCATGAGGTCCAATATCTCAGAAACGGGCGGACTTAAACAGCTGCAGTCGCCACAAAATTTTCAAACGGGCTGAGTGGCATAGGACGTCCGGTTAAAAAGCCTTGGAAACTATCGCAGCCCGCTTTTTGGAGTAGTGCAAACTGATCTTCGCGTTCAACGCCTTCAGCCGTGACCTTCAAGCCGAGGCTGAGACCCAGTGACAGAATGGTCAATGCCAAGGGAGTGGCTTGTTGATTGAGCGTTTGCACAAAGGATTGATCAATTTTCAATTCATCGAGAGGCAGTTTGCCGAGATAAGCCAAAGATGAATAGCCGGTTCCAAAGTCATCTAAGGAAATCAGAATGCCCAGTTGTTTCAGCTGTTGCATTTTTTTGATGACCAAAGCAGGGTGATTGACCAGAAGACTTTCGGTGAGTTCCAGCTGTAAATAGTGGGGATCAGCCCCCGTGTCGGCCAGGGTTTTGCGGACCAGGGCTTCAAATCCGGGGTGCTCAAACTGCTGGGCGCTGACATTGATAGACAGAGTCAGTTGCGCCAGAGCAGGGTTTTTTTGCCACAAAGCCAGCTGTTGGCATGCGGTTTCCAGTACCCATTGACCGATGGGTTGAATCAGTCCGGTTTCTTCTGCCAGGGTAATGAACTGGCCGGGTGAGACGATGCCTTGTTCAGGATGATGCCAGCGTAGCAGGGCTTCAGCACCAGTCACTTGACGTTGAGCGTTCACCTGAGGCTGGTAGTAAAGCAGAAAACTCTGATCCAGCAGGGCATGACGCAGCTGGTTTTGTAAGGTGAGGCGGTCATTGGCATGCTGCTGCATGTTGGTGTGGTAAAAGCATAGGCGGTTACGCCCGGCTTCCTTGGCCTGATACATGGCCAGCTCAGCTTGCGTGAAGGCCTCTTTGTGTGTGTGTTGGCCAACTTTCAGCAAGGCAATGCCGATACTGCAGGTCATGAAGTAGTTTTTATGTTGAATTTCATAAGGCTGCCCCAAGCGTTCCATGACCTGTTGGGCGAGCTGCTTTGCCGCCTGGGCGGCGCTGTCCTGGCTGGGATGGTTTGGTTGAGTCAGCAAGGCAAACTCATCACCACTTAGGCGGCCAAGCGAATGATCATGACGAATCAAAGCATGAAGGCGTTTTGCCGCCCGCTGCAGTAGTTGATCACCCACCTCATGGCCCATGGCGTCATTGAACTGCTTAAACTGGTCAAGATCGATGCAGAGCAATGCAAAAAATTCGTCAGTGTCTGGCGGTTGTCTTGTGGTCAAGCGCTGATGCAGGCGTTCACCCAAGAGTTTGCGGTTGGGGAGCTGAGTCAGCGAGTCGTAGTAATTGAGGTTATAAATCCGCTCACGTGCGGCCTGTTGCTCAGTCATGTCCGTGAGTGTGGCGACGTAATGAGTGATTTCTCCAGCGCGGTCCCGTACCACCGTGATCGTCAGCCACTCAGGATAGTGATCCCCATTCTTGCGCTGATTGATGATCTCCCCTTGCCAGTAACCTCGTTCAGATAAATCAGCATACATCTGTGAATAAAAGTCAGCATCGTGACGTCCAGATTTAAGCAAAGAGGGGTTCTGACCCAAAACTTCGGCCTGGGTATAGCCAGTGATTTGTTCAAAGGCACGATTGACACGAACAATGCGTTGTTCGGCATCGGCAACCAGAATGCCCTCTTGGGCTTCAAATGCAATCGCAGCAACTCGCTGATCTTCTTCCGCCTTCTTTCGCTGAGTGATATCACGAGCCAGACAGATAAAGAGTGGTTCGCCCTGGCTGGAGGGCTTGCAGGCAACTGAAAGCTCAAACCAGTGGGTCTTGTCCTTGAGTCGCAGGCTGTACTGAATGCCGTTACTGTAGCCTTCGCTGAACGCTTCCTGGATGGCGCGCTCACAGGGTTGAGCGGCAGAAGGGGGTAGCAGTTCTTGAAAGCGCTTGCCAATGCAGTGCTCTGGTGGATAAAGCTCTAACGCTGTGTGGGGCGAGTGAAAGGTATAAATCCGTCCACTCAAATCCACTTCAAAGAGCAGGTCCGGGATGGCCGCTAAAATGCCTTTCAGATCCTGATGGGCCTGACTGAGATGGCGGGTCTTTTCATGGACCTGGTGACGCAGGCGGTTGCGTGACCGATAGGCATGCAGTAACTGCCAGGTTTGGGTGCCGAGCAACAAGGCAAGTAAGAGTGCTAGCAGCAGCTCTAATGTCAGTTTCCAGGGGTCGACCCAGCCTTGAGCGGGTGCCAGACGCAGTTCCCAGTCGGCTACGGGTGTGTTGATAGTGATCTGCAGGTGATCTTCTGGCAGAGGAAGCGTTGAACCAGTGATGCGTATTGGGTTCTGGCCGTCCGGTTCAAGCTGACGCCATTCGTAGGCCAAGCGCTGTTCTTCCAAGCGATGGAGTTGGCTGGCTTCCAGCAAGGAGGTCAAACTCAGGACCGTATTGCTGAGCCCCCAAAACTCGCCACTCTCTTGCCAGACAGGGGTGCGCACGATCAGCGCCTGCCCACCTTGAACCAGCTCAGACGGTAGAGTGATGAGCGTTTGCTGCTGATCAATGGCCCGCTGTGCGACGATGCGTTGCTGAGGGTGGGATAGTAGATCAAGGCCGATGGCAGCTTCATTGCCGTCAAGTGGGTAGACCTGAGAGACGACGCCACCGGGCGCAAG
>SKHR01000010.1 GCA_007116865.1 Marinospirillum sp.
CCGAAGCCGCCGAAACTGAGCAGCAGATGCGCGCACAAATGGAAGCCGAGGCCGTGGCGAGGGTTGAAGCCTGGTTGTCTCGACGCCATAAGCGCAAAGCCGTTGATGCTCAGGATGAAGATGATGATGACTTCGATGACGACGATTATGATGTCGATGTGGAATATGTCCGCTGATCAGGATAGATGATATGAACTCGCTCACTCAGCGCCAAAAACTGACCCAGTGCCAGCGCGTAGTGGTCAAAATTGGCAGTGCGTTACTGACCAATGACGGTCAAGGTTTGGATCAGCAGGCCATTGCCGACTGGGTCACCCAGATGGCCGCCTTGCGTGCGCAGGGGAAAGAATTGCTACTGGTCACCTCGGGTTCGGTCGCGGAAGGCATGGTGCGCCTGGGCTGGAAACAGCGCCCACAGAGCATTCATCGACTTCAAGCGGCGGCGGCGGTTGGTCAGATGGGCCTGATCCAGACCTGGGAGTCGGCATTCAAACACCATGGTTTGTTGAGCGCCCAAATTCTGCTCACCCATGACGACCTGTCCAATCGTAAGCGCTATCTCAATGCCCGCAGTGCGTTACGTACGCTGCTGGACCTGAATGTCATCCCGATCATCAATGAAAATGATACGGTGGTGACCGATGAAATTCGCTTTGGCGACAATGACACCCTCGGTGCGCTGGTCGCCAATCTGCTGGAAGCCGACACTCTGATTTTGTTGACGGACCAGCCGGGGCTTTATGATGCAGATCCACGCCATCACCCCGAGGCTCAGTTGATTGACCAGGGGCGTGCGCAGGATCCGCGCTTGCTGGAAGTGGCCGGTGATGGCGGTGCGCTGGGGCGCGGCGGCATGCAAACCAAGGTTCGTGCTGCCCGACTCGCGGCGCGTTCCGGTGCGCGCACCGTGATTCTTGGTGGACGCACACCCCAGGCACTGGCTCGGCTTATGCAAGGCGAAACCCTGGGCACGCTGTTATTGCCGGACGAAGAACCCATCACTGCTCGCAAGCGTTGGTTGGCTGGGCACCTGCAGGAAAAAGGCAGCCTGATTCTCGATGCAGGCGCGGTCAAAGCCCTGCGTCAGGGAGGGCGTAGCCTGCTGCCTGTCGGCGTGCGTGAGGTTCAAGGCCATTTTATGCGTGGTGAGCTGGTTGTGTGCCTGGATGAAAACCGCATGCCGGTTGCCAAGGGCTTGGTCAACTACACGGCTGATCAGGCGCGGCTGCTGGCTGGTCAACCCAGCAGTGAAATCGAAAACCTGCTCGGTTATGTGGAAACCCCGGAATTGATTCACCGCGACAATCTGGTGGTGATTTGATCTAGCCGAGCGCGAAAGCGCGTGTTAAAATTCGCGGCCCTGCATTCTGATGTGGGGTTAACTGACGCTGGATTTCCAGCATAACGATCCTAGAAAGACTCCAAGGAGTTATCGTGGCTAACATCAAATCTGCCAAGAAGCGTGCGCTTCAATCTGAAAAACGTCGCCTGCATAACGCAAGCATTCGCTCCAAAGTTCGTACCTATATCAAGCGTGTGATCAAAGCGGTCAACACGGGTGACTGGGACAAAGCAATGGCCGAATTCCGTACCGCTCAGCCAGTCATCGACAAGGCAGCGGACAAGGGCATCTTCACCAAAAACTGGGCTGCCCGTATCAAAAGCCGTTTGAATGCACGCGTCAAGGCATTGAAAGCCAGCTGATCTTTGCTTTTTAGCCCAGACAGATGGTAAAAGACCGGCTTTGGCCGGTTTTTTTATGCATACAGGCAAATCATGACATCACCTCAGGCAGAGACCCCCGCACGTAAAAGACCCGGACTTCTGGGTTCGGGCTTGATCGTGAGCAGCATGACTTTGCTTTCGCGGGTCCTGGGGTTGGCACGCGATATTGTGATCGCGGGTCTGGTGGGTGCCGGTGGCGCCGCTGATGCCTTTTTTGTGGCCTTCAAAATCCCTAATTTTCTTCGGCGTTTGTTTGCCGAGGGGGCTTTCAATCAGGCTTTTGTACCGGTTTTGGCCGAGTATGCGGAGCAAAAAACCCGTGCAGAGGTTCGGCGGTTGGTGGATGCCGTTGCAGGTTGTTTGAGTTTTACTCTGCTGCTGGTCACCCTGGCCGCGATGTTGCTCAGTCCGTTGCTGGTGTGGATTTTTGCGCCGGGCTTTGCCAGTGATCCGATCAAGCAGGCGCAGACCGCTGAAATGCTGCGTCTGACGTTTCCTTACCTGCTGCTGATTTCGCTCACGGCTTTTTCCGGTAGCTTACTGAATACCTATCATCGTTTTGCTGTACCGGCTTTCACGCCGGTTCTTTTGAATCTGAGCCTGATCGCCAGTGCTTTCTTTCTCACCCAGTGGACCGAAACGGCGGCCATGGCACTGGCCTGGGGGGTGCTGATTGCCGGTTTGGTACAGCTGGGTTTTCAGCTGCCCTTTTTGGCGCATGAAGGGCTGCTGCCCCGGCCTCGGCTGCAGTGGCAGCATGAAGGGGTGCGACGCATTCTTCGTTTGATGGCACCCGCACTGTTTGGCGTATCCGTCAGCCAAATCAACCTGCTGTTGGACACACTCCTGGCCTCCTTTCTGGCCGATGGCAGTGTTAGCTGGTTGTATTATGCGGATCGCTTGGTTGAGCTGCCGCTGGGTGTGTTCGGCATCGCGATTGCCACCATCATTTTGCCCACCCTGTCGCGCCAGCATGCGACCGCCGATCGCGATGCCTTTTCAGCGCTCCTGGATTGGGCGGTACGAATGGTGTTGCTGATCGGTTTGCCAGCCGCCTTGGCGCTGATTTTGCTGGCCGAGCCGCTGCTGATCACCCTGTTTCAGTATGGCGCGATGACCGCAACCGATGTGCAGATGTCGGCGCTGGCTTTGCGGGCTTACGCGCTGGGTTTGCTGGCGTTCATGCTGATCAAGGTGTTGGCGCCGGGTTATTTTGCCCGCCAGG
>SKHR01000172.1 GCA_007116865.1 Marinospirillum sp.
ATTCGCCCGCGTGGTCAGGACATTCAAGCCGGGCAGACATTGTTAGGCACCGGCACTCGCCTGGATTGCCGCCACCTTGGATTACTCGCCAGTGTGGGCATCAACGAACTCCGTGTCTATCGAACCCCCAAGGTCGCCCTTTTGACCAGTGGTGATGAACTGGTTGAACCGGGTTTGCCATTAAAACCGGGGCAGATATACAACACCAATCGTACGCTTTTAAGCACCTTACTGACTCAACTGGGTGCTGAGGTGATTGACTTGGGCAGCCCTGCAGACACCCTGGCAGCCACTGAGGCCGCCTTACACAAGGCGGCACAGTCTGCGGATTTAATTCTGACCACGGGCGGCGTCTCTGTGGGCGAAGAAGATCACATCAAACCTGCGCTTGAAAAACTGGGGCAGTTATCTCTTTGGCGCCTTGCCATCAAGCCAGGCAAACCCCTGGCTTTTGGAAAAATAGGCACCACGGCTGTCCTGGGACTACCGGGCAACCCGGTATCCGCGTTTGTCACTGCCGAGCTATTTTTGCGTCCACTGGTCAGTCGGCTAAGCGGGCAACAACCCCTGCCTAAGCCCATCATCGAGCAAGGACATGCAGGGTTTCATGCCAAAACCGGCGTACGCCAGACCTATTTGCGTGTTCAACTGCAACGCCTGGAAAATGCTTGGCAGGTGATCCGTTACGAGAATCAAAACTCTGGGGTACTAAGCTCGGTGGTCTGGGCTGACGCACTGGCAATTCTGCCGCCTCACATCGAGATACAGCCGGGTGATCCTGTCAATTTTTTCCGCCTGAGTTAAACTGATGCACATGACCTCACTGACGCATTTAAACGCCCAAGGCGAAGCCCGGATGGTCGATGTCTCAGACAAGGCCATCACCCAGCGCAGCGCTACCGCCTGCAGCAGCCTGCAGATGCAGCCCAGCACCCTGGCGCTGATCTTAAACAACGGCCTGCCAAAAGGTGATGTGCTGGCAAGCGCGCGCATCGCTGGCATCATGGCGGCCAAACGCACGCCGGAGCTGATTCCGATGTGCCATCCACTGCTGCTCAGCAAGGTGGAAGTGGATCTGCAACCTGATCACCAACTGCCAGGCGTCCGGATTCGCGCCACCTGCAAGCTGGCCGGGCAAACGGGGGTGGAAATGGAAGCCCTCACCGCCGCTTCGGTGGCCGCACTCACCCTCTACGACATGTGCAAAGCCGTGGACAAGCAGATGATCATCGGCCACACCTATGTGGAAGCCAAAAGTGGTGGCAAGTCTGGTGACTGGCAACTGAATCAGGCCTCAGCCGCACAACCAGTACAACCCCCAGACATTGCCCAAGAAGCAGGGCTACTCAATATTTATTTCTTTGCCGAGCTTAGAGAACAGTTGGGGCAGGCACAGCTGCAACTGAGTCTTGCCGATATCCAAGGCACTTGTCTTGCCGATCTGCTCCAGCACTTGAAACAAAGTCATCCAGACTGGGATCGCCATTTAAGCCATCCAAACCTGCTGATGGCCGTCAATCAACAGCTGGCCAAACCCAGCCAGACGCTTAACCCCAAGGATGAAGTGGCGTTCTTTCCACCCGTTGCAGGTGGGTAAAATGACTGCACCCATCGTCCGTGTTCAAACCCATCCCTTTGACATGACTCAGACCATTGAGCAACTCAGGGGTGAGCGCACAGATATAGGTGCTGTCGCCAGCTTTTGTGGTTACGTACGCGATTTTAGTGAAAACCCTGGTGTCCTGGCGCTCACCCTGGAGCACTACCCCGGCATGACCGAGCAGGTTTTGCAGCAGATCGCACAAACGGCGCAAAACCGCTGGGCATTGAGCGGCGTGCGGGTAATTCACCGCATTGGCCGCATGGAACCGGGTGACCCTATCGTCTTGGTGGTCACGACCTCGCCCCACCGTCATGCCGCCCTGGAAGCCTGCGCCTACATCATGGATCAACTGAAAACCCGTGCCCCCTTCTGGAAAAAGGAGCACACCTCCCAAGGTGACTACTGGGTAGAGGCACGATCCAGCGACACAGAGGCTGCTAACCGCTGGGAGCAAACAGGCCATGAATAGCGCCGTTCAGTTGCCTCGGCTGATCGATACCTATGGGCGCCAGATCAATTATTTGCGCCTGTCCGTCACTGATCGCTGTGATTTTCGCTGCAATTATTGCATGAACGAAGACCTGCGTTTTTTACCACGCAAGGAGATTCTCAGCCTGGAAGAACTGGGGCGCATTGCTCAGGCATTCACCGAGCTGGGTGTGGAAAAAATCCGCCTGACTGGGGGGGAGCCGCTGGTGCGCCGTGACCTGCTGGATCTGGTGAGTTTCATTGGCACCCTGGGACTCAAAGACTTTGCCATGACCACCAATGGCAGTCAGTTATCCCGCTATGCAGCCGAGCTAAAAGCCGCCGGACTCAAACGCTTGAATCTGAGCCTGGACTCTCTGGACCCGGAGAAATTCCGCCGCATCACCCGCAAGGGCGATCTGGCTCAGGTGCTGGACGGCCTGGATGCCGCGCTGGATGCGGGATTTCAAAACACCAAAATCAACAGTGTCATCCTGCAGGGGCGCAATGATGATGAGGTATTGCCCCTGGTGGAGCTGGCGCGACGCAAACATCTCGACATCAGCTTTATTGAAGAAATGCCCTTAGGTGAGCTGGAAGACCATCATCGAGCAGAGACTTTTTGCAGCAGTGATCAGGTTCGCCAGATCATCACTCAGCGATATGCCTTGCACCCCTGTGACCGCCAGACCGCGGGGCCATCTCGCTATTATCGCCTGGCCGACAGCGACAGCCGTATTGGTTTCATCTCACCCCACTCACATAACTTCTGTGGTGACTGCAATCGCGTGCGTGTCACGGTCGAGGGCTCACTGCTGCTCTGCCTGGGCAATGAGCAGTCGATTGATCTGCGCCCCTATCTGCGTGAACACCC
>SKHR01000046.1 GCA_007116865.1 Marinospirillum sp.
GGGCTTGCTGAAATCCTCATCCTTCATGCCGGTGGCGCGCCATAAAGCACGGGCACCAGCCATGTTGCGGCCTGCAGTGGTAGTACGGGAACGATAGGTGGGCATGGTAAACCTCATCTGGGTGATTCGAAAATTTGATCGCTTGCTTTTGTGGATCAGATCGCGCTATGTTTGAGTTGCTCTGTGATTCACAGAGTTTACAGGAAACTGCGCTTGAGCAGTGACCGGACTTTAGCCTTGTCACCGCAGGTGCACCAAGGGATTATTGTCTGGAAAACGATGACTGGAAACAAGAGGATTGATACATGAAAAAGATTTTCGCAACGACCGCTTTGGCATTGACCCTACCTTTTGCTGCTTCTGCTTATGCGGTTTCAGATGCTGGCTGTGGTTTGGGAAGTGTGTTGCTTGAAGGCAAGGAAGGCATGCCGTTCAATATTCTTGCCGCGACGCTGAATGCGACTTCGGGCAACCAGACGTTTGCCATGTCAACCGGCACCCTGAACTGTGCACCCGAAAGCTCCTTGTTTGCGATCAATAGCTTTGTGAGCGAAAACATGGATGCCTTGGCGCTGGATGCGGCCCGTGGTGAAGGTGAGGCGCTCGACACCCTGGCAAGTCTCTGGGGTATGGATGATGCAGCCAAGGCTGCCTTCGGAGAAACCGCTCAAGCACGTTTCCAGGATATCTTCTCTTCCGAGCAGGTGACCTCAGACGAAGTGGTTAACAACTTCAATCAAGTCGTTTCTGAAGACGCTCGTTTAGCGGCTTACACACTCAGCTAAGCTGTTTTGCGCCCAGGCTGGCCCGTCCCCGGGTCAGCCTGTCTTTTTTAAAGACTGGCTGATATCCCCTTTGTGAAAAGCTTCTTATTGTATCGTGCGGGGCTCGGGTGGTTTTTGTGCCTGATGCTGGTCCTGCCTCAATCACTGTTTGCGACACCGGCATCCATTGACTGGAATGGACTCAGTCAGGAAAACGCCTGGCTGCAGCTAGGCCATTATCGGTCGGGTTGGTTTGGAGTGCGGAGTCAAGTTGATGACCCGGATTTTTTTCTGCACCCTCAGGGAGCCACCCAGCCAGCACGGGAACTTGAAGCCACCTATCTTGCTTTGCAGGATGCCCTGAGTTCTGACCTGCCTGAGGATCAGGATGTCCGTTGTCGTTATCCCGCACGGGTTCACTGGTTAAATCAACGATTGGATTTGCAACTGCCTGCCCGCGAGTGTGAGGATCTGGATGCCTGGCTGACTCGTTTAGACCCCGCCGGTTTGACGCTGGTTTTTCCCTCTGCCTATTTGAATGATGCCGCATCAATGTTTGGCCATACCCTGCTGCGTGTTGATAGCCGAGACCGACAAAGGCGCCCTGAACTGGTGGATTATGCGATTGATTTTGCGGCTGAGGTGACCGAAGGTGATGGGGCGATTGCCTATGCATTTAAGGGTATTTTTGGGGGTTATCCCGGTTATTTTAACCTGATGCCCTATTACGAGAAGGTCAATGAATACAGCAATATTGAAAATCGTGATATGTGGGAGCACCCTCTTAGCCTGAGCGATGAGGAAGTCCACCGAGTCTTGTGGCATTTGTGGGAGTTGCAGGGCGTTTATTTCACCTATTGGTTTTTTGATGAAAACTGTGCCTACCAGCTGCTAGCCCTTTTATCCGTTGCCCGGGATGACTTGAATCTAACCCAGGCCTTCAGCGTTAAAACCCTTCCGGTGGATGCGTTAAAAGCGCTGGATCAGGCTGGTTTATTGGCTCAAGCTCCGGTGTTCAGGGCCTCTTTTGCAACCCGTCTGGACACCATGGCACGCCAGCTGAATACCGAAGAACTTCCGCCGACTCGCCAGCTTGCACTCGATCTGGAGGACCCCAATGATGTCGTGATTGATGCTTCGTTGAACGCAGCGGCCATTTATGAAACCGCCAGTGAGTGGGTCGGATTTCGTTTTCAGCACCAGTCGCTACCCCGCGAGGAGGCGGCACCTCAGCAGCATCGCTTATTAGTGGCCAGAGCCGGTTTGAGAGGTCAACGCTCAGGTCTGGCGGCAGTGACTGTTCCAGACACCCCGCCTCATCTTGGGCACGATACCGCCCGCTGGGGGTTGGGTGGTGGCTGGCACGATGGGTCGAACTTTTTAAGCCTCAAGGGTCGCCCCGCCTATCATGATTTGCTAGATGATCCAGCCGGTTATTTGCCGAATGCCGCCATCAATTTGTTTGAAGCTGAGCTGCGTTACTATCCCGATGAGCAGCGCTGGGTGCCCTGGAAACTGGCACTGGTTGAGGTTGGTAACTATTTACAAACCTCGCCGGTGTTCAATATGTCGGCATGGCGTGTTCAGGCTGATTGGCAGCGAACTCATCCAGAAGCCTCGCTGACCGGTCACTGGCGCACACGTTTAGGGGCCGGTTATGGTCGTGCCTGGGGTGATAGTCGTGTGCTCATGGGTTATGGCTTTATTCAATCCGAGTTAGAGGCCGGGCCTCAAGCGGGCGTTGATCCCGATGAAACCCAGCGAGACTATGCTGCGGGCATGGGGTTGAATCTGGGTGGTGTTGTGGCGTTAGGCGATTCGGTCCGGCTTTTGGTGGATGCGCAAGGCATTGAGTTCGCCCTGGGCAATCGTGGTCGGCTGTTGGAAGTGCAGGCAGGACTACAATGGAACTTTCATCGCCAGTCAGCCATCCGTGTGTCGACTCACTGGTCTCAACGAGCAAACATTGAACGTGAAGCCAGCCTGAGCTGGCTGCGCTATTTTTAAGTTTATCGGTTTTTTTAAGCTCACAAGGCTTTGCGAAACACCCGCGAATTTCTTTGCCAGTTGTACAGAGCCTGGCGCGCCTGGGGCAGTTGTTCAACCTGGGCGGGTTCAAAGCCGCGTTCGGCAAACCAGTGAGCGGTTTGGGTGGTAAGCACAAACA
>SKHR01000175.1 GCA_007116865.1 Marinospirillum sp.
ACGCTTGATGCGATCATCGATGAAGGGTTGCGCTCGCCAACCCACATTGCTCATTTGTCAGAAGCAACCAATATCGAGGTGATGCTTTTGCCTCAAAGCCCGTGAAAAGACCTATCGCATTTGCCGGAGTTTATCGATCAGTCGATGGAGCAATGTCGTTATGGGGAATCCTCACGCTATCCAAATGGACGCCCCTGAACAAAAATGTGTGGTTCTTGAGCAGCACTCACAGATGGAACTCAAAGGTCGTTTAACTTTCTTGTCTTTAAGTTTCGATGCGTTCATGTATAAAGGTTGTTTCGCTCGTGGCTATCACTAGCGATTCTCTGCTTGATGCCGATCTAAAGGTTTTTTAGTCAAGGGCAGGGTTAACTGCAGGGTGGTTCTCAAATCTGCCGTAGTCGAAGCCTGAGGCTGTTTAGTCCACATCATCAGGACTGGTTTACCAGTTTCTTACTGTTTTGCCACTGCTGGCCGTAAAAAAGAATGTTGCACCAGTATTGCACCGATGATCTTTAGATAAAAAAAGGGTTTAGCCTTGTGAGCTAAACCCTTGATTTTGTTGGTCGGAGCGACAGGATTCGAACCTGCGACCCCTTGCACCCCATGCAAGTGCGCTACCAAGCTGCGCCACGCTCCGTCACCTGTGGTTTTCAGCGGGGAAGTCAGTGCTGAAAACGGGGTGCATTATAGGGTGGATTGACCTAGATGAAAACCCCGTCGGCCAATTCTTTTTTCAAATCAGTTGCCTTGGTAATTTTCGACTTGAGATTTGAGCTTTTGGCCGGCTTTAAAAGTGACGACTCGACGGGCAGAAATCGGGATTTCTTCGCCGGTTTTTGGATTTCTTCCTGGACGTTCGCGCTTATCTCGAAGGTCAAAGTTGCCAAACCCAGAGATTTTAACCTGCTCGTTGTCTGTCAGGCAGTCGCGAATTTCACTGAAGAAGAGTTCAACCATTTCTTTAGCGTCACGTTTGGACAATCCCAGCTCATCGACAAGGCGGTCTGTCATTTCAGCTTTGGTGAGTGCTCCCACGTTTCAGCTCCTTCCGATCACGGACAAAAAGGCCTGTCAGATGACAGGCCCGTTAACGGATCAGGTTGCCTAACTTCTCAGTTGCGCACTATATTGCTGTGCCAGAGCGGTAACTACCTGATCAACCTGGGCATTAATTTCCTCATCGGTAAGAGTGCGCGAAGGATGCTGCCAGGTCAAGCCCAATGCGAGACTCTTTTTACCTTCCTCGATCCCTTTTCCTTGATAAATATCAAACAGAGTGATTTTCTGCAGCCATTGACCGGCTTGAGCCTCGGCTTCGCGCAGAAGATCACCAACGACCTGATCCTGATTGATGATCAACGCAAGATCGCGGCGCATTTCCGGGAAGCGTGACAGGCTATTGAAGCGAGGTACCTGAGCTTGAGTCAGGGCATCGAGGCTCACTTCAAACACAAAGGCTTCACCTTTAATGCCCAGTTGTTTCATCAACTGAGGATGCAGGGCACCGATCCAGCCAGCTGTTTGCCATTGATTGTCGGCATTTTTCCAGCGCAGCTCGGCACTTTGACCGGGGTGCAAGGCGGGGTTCTGGTGATTACTGCGGGTGGGCACAAACTGCCAGGACTCTGGATTGCCGCTGAGCTCAAGCAGGGCTTCGAGGTCCCCTTTGATATCAAAGAAATCAACGGTTTCATCACCCGTGCTCCAGTTTTCTGGCAGGCGTGCGCCACTGATCAGGCCAGCAAGATAGGCCTGTTGCAGGGTTTGTCCCTGATCCTGAGTAAACCTTAAGCCGGACTCAAAGATGCGCACACGGCTTTGCTGGCGCTTCTGGTTGTGCATGAGGGTCTTGGCCAGGCCTGGCAGCAGGCTGGTGCGCATCACGCTCAAATCGGCAGAAATAGGGTTGGCCAGCGGAATCGGCGTTTGTTGGGGATCAAAGGCGGCTGACCACTGGGGGTCGATAAAGCTGTAGGTGATGGCCTCTTGATACCCTCTGGCAATCAGCGTTTGCTTCAGTTGGCGTAACGACAGACGAGTTTCTGGCTGCCCCTGAATGATCAATGGAACCTTGGGCGCTTTGACTGGCAGGTTGTCATAGCCGTAGATGCGTGCAACTTCTTCGATCAAATCTACTTCGATTTGAATATCAAAACGGTAGCTGGGAACCTCAACACGCCAGGCATCAGTTGTGTCATGAACCACAAAACCCAGGCGAGTGAGCAGGTCAGTGACCAGTTGATCGTCCAGTTCAATCGCCAGCAGTTGGGCCAGACGAGCTTTGCGCAGGGTGACGTCTGGACGCTGGGGGAGGTGCGATTCAGAAACAGCCTCGGTGATTGGGCCAGGTTGACCACCAGTGATGGTCAGCAGCAGTTCGGTGGCTCGTTCCATGGCGCGGGCTTGCAGATTGAAATCAACGCCACGTTCAAAACGGTGTGAGGCATCCGTGTGCAGTCCGTATTCGCGTGCTTTACCTGCCAGGGTGAGTGGATCAAAGTAGGCGACTTCTAACAGGATGTCCTGAGTTTGCGGGGTGCAACCACTGTGTTCACCTCCCATGATGCCAGCCAGCGCCAGTGGCTTTTGTTCATCGGCAATCAGCAGGGTGTCGGCGTTCAGTGTCAGTTCAGCACCGTCCAGCAGGGTGAGTTTTTCGCCGGACTGGGCTTTGCGTACTTTCAGTGCGCCTTCAATGCAGGCCAGGTCAAAGGCGTGCATGGGTTGTCCGAGTTCGAGCATGACATAGTTAGTCACATCAACCACGGGGTCAATGCTGCGAATTCCGCTGCGGCGCAGTTTTTCCTGCATCCACAAGGGGGTGGCCGCCTGAATGTTGACCCCTTTGATGATGCGGCCCAGATAACGAGGGCAGCCTTGTGGATCTTCCAGCAGGATCTGTGGCTGATCGTCGTGGGTGGG
>SKHR01000168.1 GCA_007116865.1 Marinospirillum sp.
CAGTCGCTTATGTGGTGTACCAGTTGGATCAATATCAGGCCCGACTGGTTGAGGTGATTGATCTGCTGGCAGAAACCGGCCCCACCCACGGACAGCTGCCCAAGCGGATAGAGCTATTGGCAGGCTGTTGTGGGGTTTATTGCAATGCGGTGGGCGCGTCAGCGATCCAGCAGTTGCTGGCTCAGGGAGTCCAGCCGCTCAAGGTGGAACCCGGCACTGACATTGACAGCCTGTTAAAGACCCTGCAAGCCGAGTGGGACACCAACCCGCCCTTGTGGCTGCAACGGATTTTGAAACAGCAAAGCCAACAAGACAGCACCCGCTTTGATGCGATGGCGCTGCGAGACTGGTCTGAAGAGGAGTACTGAAATGATTCGTACCCAAGCCACCGCCCAGCGAGATGCACAGGGCAAACCCATTTATCAGGCCTGTTGTCATAGCGCCTGTAAAAGCTGTGATGTCAATCGAGTCTGTGGTGCCAGTCGGCGCACCCTGGCTCTGGATGCCGAATTGATGCCGCAAGCCCAGTGGCAGGAAAACGCGGAAGTCTATCTGGATATCCGTGAAGAGGAACTCCTGCGCCTGACCCTGTTGGCCTACTTTCTGCCCTGTTTGCTGGTGGTGGGACTGGCCTGGGCCGCATCACCGCTGGGGGATTTCTGGTCTGGTGCCGGTGCACTGATCGGGCTGATCAGTGGTCTGCTGCTCAGCCATCGTTTGCTCCAGCGCAAGCCCCCTCATATTGAACTGGTCAACCCAACCCAGGAGCCAAGCCAACCATGAATAGTGAAACCGCGACGCAGACCCCAGAGGATGAAACACTGCCCAGCGTGCCAGAACATCCCTTCATCAAGGAAATGCTGCGCCAGGTCCGTGCTTCAGACACCTACGGCTTTTATGACAATGCCAGCCCTGCGGAATTGTTGAAGCCCTTTGTCGTTACCAAGGCTCAGCGCAAACAGTTACCGCTGGTGGCCGACCCGGATGATCAGGTGATCGGGCGCTTGAAAAACTGGTATGCCGCCATTGCCATGCAGATTGAGGCCGGTTCAGGGCGGATGGCTTCGCCGCTGATGAATCTCAGTAGCGAGGGTTTTGGCCGGGTGGTCATCATCGCCGGGCATCTGGTGGTGGTGGATCGGACCCTGAGAGAAGCGCATCGTTTTGGTTTTATCAGTTTAGAAAAAATGTGTGAAGACGCTGACCGCCTGGTAGCTTCTGCGCTGGCCTTGATTGAGGCCCATCCAGCAGCCGCCGAGGGTTAAGGCGAAGAGATGGAAATAAGCCATGAGTGAAGGAAACCTCAAAGCCCTGCAAAAAAAGGTGCGAAAAACAAAGCGAATCGCCAGTGAAGCGGCGATGGCGTTGCATGATTTGGTTGAAGATGAATTGCCTGCGGGTTACCCACGTTTACCCCAGCTGGCACAGGCCACCTATGAAGCCTGTCAAGCCTGGGATGAAGCGCGAGTGGCTTTGGAGCAGGCAGAACAGGAGATGGCGTCATGACAAGTATTACCGGGCTCACCCGTGGCGGCGACAGTTGGACACCCACCTTTGTCACCGCACTGGATGAAGCAACCTGCATCGGTTGTGGGCGTTGCTACAAAGTCTGCCCACGCAATGTGTTTAACCTGGAAACTCGCGAACCCGATGACGATGATGACGACGATGATGTGCGCAGCATCATGGTGATCGCCGATCAAATGGATTGTATCGGCTGCGCTTCCTGCGCGCGGGTGTGTCCAAAAAACTGCCATACCCATGAGGCCTGCGCACTGCCTGCGGCTTGATCGCTGGCCTTTGTTTCAAAGCCGACAAAACAGACTGACAGCGAGATTTAACACAATCTTTATTGTCAGTCTGTTTTTTTTCATCCTTTAAAAACAACTGATTAAAGATTTTTTCGCGGCTGGCACAGGGGTTGCAAATCCCAGATTGAACCCGTCATGACCCAGATTTAGTCATGCAATGATGCCAGCGGAGAACTTCAATGATCACTATGACCCCCCAAGCTCAGTCAACCTTGTCGCGTTTCATCCAACAAAGTGATCAACCCGTGGTTGGTCTGCGTATTTCAATCAGTGATGGTGGTTGTGCCGGTTACCAGTACGCCATGCAGCTGGAAACCCAGGTTCAAGCCGATGACTGGGTTGAGCCTCTCGGTGATGGACTGAATCTTTTGGTTGCGCCAGACAGCGCACCTTTGTTGCAAGGCTGTGTGATTGATTATGAAGAAAGCCTGGAAGGCAGCGGCTTTCGTTTTGATAACCCCAGCGCCAAGAAAGCCTGCAATTGCGGCAAATCTTTTGCGGCTTGATTGAGGAGACAGACCATGTGGAATTATTCCGAGAAGGTTCAAGAACACTTCTATAACCCACGCAATGCCGGCGCTTTGGACAATGCCAACGGAGTGGGTGATGTCGGCTCTTTGTCCTGCGGGGATGCTTTGCGTTTGATGCTCAAGGTCAATCCGGAAACGGAAGTGATCGAAGATGCCCGTTTTCAAACCTTCGGCTGTGGCTCAGCCATTGCCTCTTCCTCGGCGCTGACCGAAATCATCAAGGGCAAAACCCTGGATGAAGCCCTGGCTGTCAGTAATCAGGACATTGCCGATTATCTGGATGGTCTGCCACCGGAGAAGATGCACTGTTCGGTGATGGGGCGTGAGGCGCTGCAAGCCGCGATTGCCAACTATCGTGGTGAGGTGTGGAGTGATGATCATGAAGAAGGCGCGCTGATCTGCAAGTGTTTTGCGGTGGACGCGGTGCTGATTGAAGAAACCATTCGTGCCAACCACCTGACCAGCGTGGAAGAAGTCAGCTTCTACACCAAAGCCGGTGGTGGCTGTTCTGCCTGCCACGAGGGCATTGAAGAAATTCTCA
>SKHR01000144.1 GCA_007116865.1 Marinospirillum sp.
AGTGTGCCCATCGGATGATTGGCTACAATCAAGACCCGGCCTTCGGTTGGAATGCGTTCACGCTCCCGCGCAGAAACCACATAGCTGAAATCAAAACGCTCCAGCACCTGATCGACGAACTCAAAGGGGCCCAGGTCTTGATGGGTCCGCAGAAACTGATTGATTTCATCTTCATGAAAAAGATTTTTTAACAGAGCAATCAGCGGTTTGCGAACCAGTTGCGGCTTGTGCTGAAGGTGAGGATATTTTTTGTGGGACAGGTCTTCGACATTGATCATAGGGCACCTCCATCTGCGGGCAGATTAAGGTTTCGCCATGTCGGATAGATGTCATTTTGATGACGAATTCATGACCGTGCCATGGTTTTGTAATTCTATGGTCACTTGGCGGTCATTTGCTCGACATCTTGTAAGTCAGGGCCGCTGAGGCGATAGGCCTGGCCGAAACCGATCACAAATTGTGCTTGATAGGGTTCGAGGAAAAAAAGCCGGAAGTCTTTGAGGTCACGAATCAGGCTGACGGTTGGCCCCAATGTTTGGGTCATTTGTTCCAGTGCGGCCTCCCAGGTGGGTGTATTTCTGGCAATGGGGGTTGCCTTGGCAGCCAGGCTGGCACGCTGGCGCGCAAAAATATTTTTCGCTTGGGTTTCCGGCTCAATAAAAAACAGGCTCAGATCTGGCTGTTGCAACAGATTCTGGGTGTGTGCCGCCAGTTCAGAAAGCAGCACATAAAAGCCCTTTTCCCCCTGTACACAGGGCGCATAACTGGCTTCTGGTTGCCCCGTCGCGCTCAAGGTCGAGAGGATCACACTGTTGAAACCCGCGATAAACTGATCAAATTCGGGTTTGATTGAGTCGATCGATCTGGGCTGGCTCATGGCAAGGGTTTGTCCTAGGTGGAAGTCAGGGTAAAGGATTGACGTGTTCGATTGGCATAACGCACCAAGGCTAGCATCAACGGAACTTCAACTAAAACACCAACCACTGTAGCGAGTGCGGCACCGGACTGCAGTCCAAACAGGGCGATCGCTGCGGCCACGGCCAGTTCAAAAAAATTACTGGAGCCAATCAATGCACCGGGTGCCGCAATAGAATGCGGCACACCCCAGCGTTTCGCCCAGTAGTAGGCGAGCATGAAAATAAAAACGGTCTGGATGATTAAAGGAACGGCGATCAGTCCGATATGCAAAGGGTTTGCCAGAATGACTTCGCCCTGGAAAGCAAATAACAAAACAAGCGTGATGATCAGTGCAACTGGAGTGACGGAGCCAATGCGTGGCAAGAAGCTTTGTTCAAACCAGGCCTGGCCTTTATTGCGAATGAGTAGGGTGCGTGTCAGATAGCCTGCAGCCAGTGGAATCACGATGTACAGGATCACGGAAAGAAACACGGTATCCCAGGGCACCGGTATACTGGAAATCCCCAGCAATAAAACCACAATGGGTGCAAAGGCAACCAGCATGATCAGGTCGTTGAGTGAAACCTGTACCAGAGTGTAGGCCGCATCACCACGGGTCAGGTAACTCCAGACAAAAACCATGGCAGTACAGGGGGCCGCACCCAGCAGAATCGCGCCAGCCAGATATTCATAAGCGAGCGCTTCGGGTATCCATGGCCGGAACAACACCAGTAAAAAGAACCAACTGATCGCAAACATGGTGAAGGGCTTGATCAGCCAGTTCACACTGGTGGTCACGATCAAGCCTTTGGGCTGTTTACCGACATTGACGATGGCTGCAAAGTCGATTTGTACCATCATCGGAAAAATCATGCCCCAGATCAGCAAGGCAACCGGAATCGAAATTTGTGCGTACTCATAAGCAGCCAAGGCTTCAGGAATCGCCGGTGCAAACTGCCCTAACAGGATCCCGGCTATGATCGCCAATGCAACCCAAAGCGATAAGAAACGGCCAAAAATCCCCATGCTTTCGGTTGAGGGGGGCGATTGATCTTCCATTGACTGTGTCATTTGCTGAGCCTTTGGTTGAAGCGATTGGGTTGAATGACGAATAGATCAGGATTCTATCATATGTGGCATGTCGTATATAGCGGGCATTGGCATCTTCTCGCTTGGTTGGGGGCGATAAGATGAATCTTTTGCATGACAGCAGAGTGACAGTCAAAAAAATGTCATCGCTTTTTCATCTACGGTTAATCCCGGCGTCATTTTTCTTCTTCAAGGTGGACAAGATCTAACCCATTCAATCGACCTTAAACCCTTAGGAGGATCAAAATGAACAAGAAATTTTTGGCCTGTGCCACCTTTGCGCTGAGTAGCTTGATCGCAACTCAAGCCTTGGCAAATCCACCGGCTTCCTGCCCGGCCACCCTGCGTTTTGCCGATACCGGCATTGAGGGCATGGAAGAAATGGTGCGTACCTATCACCAGTTTCAGGACACCCTGGGCAATATTTTGGGTATCAATATCGAGTTTTTTCCAGTCAGCGACCGTACTGCAACGGTCAATGCCTTGCAGTTTAGCCAGGTCGATATGATTCTGGCTGGCCCTTCTGAGTACGCAGTGATGCGCGCCCGTCAGGATGTGAAAATGATGGTGGGTATTGAACGCACAGAGTATGGCACCGCATTTGTTGTGCATGAGGACAGCGGTATCTATTCACTTGAAGATCTGCGTGGCAGACGTGTGGCATTGAAAGACCCCGGTTCAACCACTGGGCACATCATTCCTTCGATGATGATGCACGAGGCCGGTCTGGATATTGATCGTGATGTTCGCGCTTTGCTTTTGGATGGTGCCCGCTTTGAAGCACTGATCAATCGTGATGTAGATGCCATGGGCAGCGGTGTGCGGGATGTTGAACGCCTGCAAGAGCGCGACCCTAATGGTCGTTATCGAGTGAT
>SKHR01000022.1 GCA_007116865.1 Marinospirillum sp.
CGCAACAAGAAAACATCTGCACCTTTACGGACTCGTAACTGCTGTTCACGATCCATCTCAATCACGTTAAGCAGCTCTTGTCGCAAATTGGGTATATCCACACTCAGCCCAAGGGTTGTGATGGTTTGTCCCACATCAGAGGCATGAATATCAAAGAGCTGGCTGGCTTTGGCAGTATAACGCTGTAACCTGAGACGGTTATCAACCAGCAGAATGACCTCGTTCATCTTGGCCAGCATGCTGACCAGATCATTGTTGACCTGCTCTAACTCGTAGGTTTTGACCTCAAGCTCCTGGTTGACTGTTGATAACTCCTCATTGGTGGACTGCAGTTCTTCATTGGCGGTTTGCAGCTCTTCGTTGGTGGACTGCAACTCTTCGTTGGCCGATTGCAACTCCTCATTGGTGGACTGCAGCTCTTCATTGGTGGTTTCCAAATCCTCGATCGAGGACTGCAAACGATCTTTAAAAACCTGTATTTCCTTGCGCAGGTTTTCATTGCTGATATGGCCTTCCTGATCCAGCAAGCCCGTGCCGCTGATAAAGGCTTCACTCAGGTCCACTTCAGAAAAAGTCAGCACATACAGCTCTTGCCCCTGATCCGTATGCACCTGTTTGACGGAAAGAAATAAAGCGGCTTGTGCCTGGGTTTCTTTATAAAACAGCGCTTGAGTTGTTGCCGAGCCTTCTCTGCGTGCTTTTTGTAACAGCGCACGCACATCAATTTTGATGTCATCACGGATCAAGGAAAGAATATTGGTATCGATGCGTCCCTGAGGAAAGCTCAAGTAACGACTAACCTCTCCTCTTAAGTGCATGACCTGGCCACTGGCATCAACCACAATCGCAATTGGCAGCAGCTCTTGCAGTAGCATTCGATCAATTTGTGCCACCGCCTGATGTTTTTCTTGCAACAGGGGTTGTGCAGCCCCCAAAGTGCGCTGCTGGCGAGAATGAGCCAGCGAGTTGGCACTGGCCACCTGATCCACACGTTGTGACAGGTTGGTGTTTTTGCGCACGAAAATCTGGCTTTTTTTCACTAGCGGGTCAAAAAGCTCCGGACAACTGCTGGTGGCTGACTCTGAACGCCCTAGAAACAAAACTCCTTTAGGCTTAAGAGCAAAATGAAAGGTCTGGAACACCTGTTTTTGTAACTCAGTTGAAAAGTAGATCAGTAGATTACGACAACTGATCAAATCAAGGCGCGAAAAAGGTGGATCCATGATCACGTTCTGACGCGCAAACACCACCTGATCCCGAATGATTTTATTGACGAAGTACTGCCCGTCCCGCTCGGTAAAGTAACGACTATAAAGGGCTTCAGGAATATTTTTGATCTGCGACAGAGAGAAAGTACCTCGCCGCCCTAAAGATAAAGCAAACTCATCAATGTCCGTGGCAAAAATCTGGAAGCTGATTTCCTTGCGTGCACGACTTCTGGCCTCGTGAAACAAAATCGCCAAAGAATAGGCTTCCTCACCATTGGCACAACCTGGCACCCAGACTCTTAGTGTCTGATCCTCCGCTGTGTCAGCGACCAGTTGATCGACCACGGCGGAAAGATCCTTAAATGCATCCTCATCACGGAAAAAGGCCGTCACAGAGATCAGCAAGTCTTTGAACAGGCACTCCACCTCTTTGCCTGAGGACAAAAACAGGGTCAAATAATCATCCAGAGTGACCACCTTATGCACCGCCATGCGCCGGGCAATGCGACGCTGCACGGTTTTCAGTTTATAGCCACTGAAGTCATAACCCGTTTGATCCAGGATGCGCTGAAAGATTTTTTCCAGATTGGATTTTACCTTGGGCACCGAGATTTTGCTCAGTGCCTTGCCCGCTGAGTCAATATAACCGGCGATTTCTTCTGCCATCGCACCCGGTGCTAGCTCCAGGTCAACAAACCCAGTTTCTTTCGCCGCTTGCGGCATGCCCGTGTATTTGGCCGTGTTCTCTGTCTGCACCAGCGCAAGACCACTGGCAGACTTGATCGCCATCATCCCTTGAGCACCATCAGAGCCGGTGCCTGAAAGGATCACACCGATCGCCTGCTCTCCCTGGTCTTCGGCAAGGCTGGTCATCAGCAGATTTACTGAAGGTTTGGGACCCACGGCCGCTGCGGGCTTTAAGTGAATACGCCCCTTTTCAACCAGTGCGTTATGACCGGGTGAAACAATATAGACCTGACCCACTTCCGGCTTGAGGTCTTCTTCGACCAGCGTGACCGGCAAGTCGGTGCTGCGCGCCAAGAGATCTTTGAGGATGGTGGGGTGCTTGGGATCCAGATGCTGGGCAACAATGTAAATGGCCGGGGTTTCTGCTTTCAGTCCAGCCAACAGCTCTTTTAACGCTTCCAACCCACCGGCTGAGGCGCCGATCACGACCCAGTAGGGGGCCGTTTTCGGCAGGTTTTTTTGCGTTGCCTGTTTTTTTTCGCCTGCGCCCATCAGCTGAGTCCTTTGCGATACATGTGTTTCAAATATTAGCAAAACCAAGCAGAACGTTCACATCTTTTGTCAAACACCTGTTGGATATCTGTCAACCCATTGGTCTAATTCGCTCAACAGGGTTTTGCGACGTGCTTCTGACAGCCAGGCCGCATCCAAACTGTTGCGCACCAACTGCAATAAATCCGCTGGACTTAACGCCAGGTTCTCAATGATGCCCACAAAGTTATCCATCAAATAACCACCAAAATAGGCTGGATCATCAGAGTTGACCAAAGGCTTGAGTCCTTGCTGCAGCATCTGTGGCAAAGGATGATTTTTGAGGTCATCCACAACACACAGCTTCAGGTTGGATAAAGGGCAAACCGTGAGCGGCATCTGGGTTTGACGCAAGTGATCCACCAACTGC
>SKHR01000199.1 GCA_007116865.1 Marinospirillum sp.
CGGTCGGTGAGTTTTATTCGGTCGCGGTGACCAATAATTACCAGCAGGCCGACACTGGCACCAAGATGATTCATATCGGTGAGGGCACCCGCTCGACCATCATTTCTAAAGGCATTTCTGCTGGGCGTTCTAACCAGTCCTATCGCGGGCTGGTGAAGATCCTGCCGAAAGCCCGCAATGCACGTAACTTCACCCAATGTGACTCTTTACTGTTAGGGGATCAGTGCGGCGCGCATACCTTTCCTTATCAGGAAATCGGCAATGCCAGCGCGCAGGTGGAACATGAGGCGACCACCTCCAAAATTGGTGAAGATCAGCTGTTTTATTGCCGTCAGCGCGGCATTTCTGAAGAAGATGCGGTGAACATGATCGTCAATGGCTTTTGTAAGGACGTGTTCAAAGAGCTGCCGATGGAGTTTGCGGTTGAGGCCGAGGCGTTGCTGAATGTTTCGTTGGAAGGGGCGGTGGGCTGATCGCCCGCACAAGATTTTGCGACCGGCGGACGCTCATCAGCCCGCCACCAAGACAGGATTTTAGCGATGATTGAGATTAAAGATTTACACGCAGAGGTTGAAGGCAAGTCCATTCTTAAAGGGGTGAACCTGAGCATCCAGCCGGGTGAGGTACACGCGATCATGGGGCCTAATGGCGCGGGTAAATCCACCCTGTCAGCCGTGTTGGCCGGGCGTGATGGGTATGCAGTGACCCAAGGCAGCGTCACCTTTGAAGGCCAGAACCTGCTGGAAATGGAGATTGAAGAGCGCGCCCAGGCAGGCCTGATGCTGGCTTTTCAGTATCCGGTTGAAATCCCCGGCGTGAAAAACGTCTATCTGCTAAAAGCGGCGCTGAATGCTCAGCGTGTAGCACGCGGTGAGGCGGAAATTGACGCCCCCAGCTTTATGAAACTGGTACGCGAAAAACTCCAGTTTATGAAGATGGATAACAGCTTTTTGCATCGATCTGTCAATGAAGGTTTTTCGGGCGGCGAGAAAAAACGCAACGAAATTCTGCAAATGCTGGTGTTAGAGCCCAAACTGGCACTGCTGGATGAAATTGATTCAGGGCTGGATATTGATGCGATGAAGATTGTGGCACAGGGGGTCAACTCCTTGCGCAATGCGGATCGCAGTATCCTCATGATCACCCACTATCAGCGCCTGCTGGATTATATTGAACCGGATGTGATTCACGTGCTCGCCGACGGCAAGATCATCAAAACCGGTGATAAATCACTGGCGCTGGAACTGGAAGAGCGGGGTTATGACTGGTTGCTGGAGGGTGTGGTATGAGTCAACTGGCCTCTGTGTTTGAGACATTCAACGGGCCTCAACCGGCTGGCTGGTTGAAAAGTCAGCGCATTGCCGCCTTTGCCCGTTTTGAGCACCTGGGTTTTCCTGGTCGCGATCAGGAGGCGTGGAAATATACCGACACACAGCGCCTGGCTGAGCAGGCCTTCACCCTGGCATCGACCCCGGATCTGGCCGCAGCTGAACAGCTGATGGCGCAGCAGGCGCTGCCTTTGGATGCCTGGCGGCTGGTGTTTGTGAATGGGGTGTTTGCCCCCAGCCTGTCAGATCTCCAGGATCTTCCCGCCGGGGTGGTGTTGCAACCCTTGTCTCAGGCGCTGGAACAGAACCTGGAGCATACCAGTGGCCTGTTAGGCCGTTTGGCGGGGATCGACAACGGTGTGTTCACAGCGCTCAATCAGGCATTTGCCCATGAAGGGGTGGTGCTGCGCTTGCCCAATCGGCAGGTGTTAGAAAAGCCGGTTTATCTGTTGTTTTTGTCGGTTGCAGCGGCCAGTCCGCTGATGATGCATCCGCGTATTTTGATTGAAGCCGGGGTGAGCAGTCAGGCGCAGGTGGTGGAACACTATTTGGGTGATGAAACCAGTCAAACCCTGACTACACGGGTCACGGAAGTCATTCTTGAGGCTCAGTCACAGCTGAATCATCTGTTGGTGCAAGATCCGGGCAAACAGGCGACGCTGATTGGTCGTACTCAGGTCGAACAAAAGCGCGACAGTCATTTTGCCTGTCAGCAGATCAACTTCGGTGGTCAGCTGGTGCGCGATGATCTGGTCAGTGATCTCAATGCCACGGGTGCCCACTGCCAGTTGGATGGATTGCTGCTGGGTCAGGGTCGTCAGCATCTGGATGTGCATAGTGAGGTGCGCCACCAGGCCCCCCACACAACCAGTGCGGAAAACTACCGAACCATTCTGAATGATCGGGCGCGTGGTGTTTTCAATGGCAAGGTGATCGTTAAGAAGGACAGCCAGAAAATCAGTGCCGAGCAGCACAATGCCAATCTGCTGCTCAGTGATCGTGCTGAAATCGATACCAAGCCGGAGCTGGAAATCTACGCTGATGATGTTAAATGTTCGCATGGCACCACCACTGGCCAACTGGATAAGGATGCGCTGTTTTACTTGCAGTCACGCGGCCTGAGTGAAACCCACGCGCGGGGATTATTGACCCTGGCCTTTGCCAATGAGGTGATCGCGTCTATCCAGCTTGAAGCTGTGCGTCAGGTGGTTCAGGCGCGGGTGGCGGGTTATCTGCCCTATCCGGTCGACCTGGGTGACGACACATGAGCACCCACCTGACGCCAGCCTATGATCTGGAGGCACTGAGAGCCGAGTTCCCGATCCTGCATCGTCAGGTCAATGGTCACCCCCTGGTGTATCTGGATTCCGCCGCGACCAGCCAAAAACCCCAGGCGGTGCTGGATGCGATGAATGACTACTATTGCCAGCACAATGCCAATATTCACCGCGCCTTGCATCGCTTGTCACAAGAGGCAACCGACCTGCACGACCAGGCGCGTCAGCGGGTGCAGCATTTTATAAATGC
>SKHR01000081.1 GCA_007116865.1 Marinospirillum sp.
ACCGGCATTAAAATCGCCAGTGCGCCTACATTATTCATAAAGCCGGACAGGATCGCGGCTAAAACCACCAGCACCGCCAGACTGATAAAACGCCCTGCCTGCTTGGGCATCACACTTTGCAGTAAACGATCTGCAGCGCCAGTTTGCTGCAGCACGCCGCTTAAAATCAGCACAAAAGCCACGGTGATCACCGCCGGGTGTGCAAAGCCGGTGAATGCACTCGACTCAGGCACCAGGCCAAAAACCACACATAACAACAAGGCGGTCAACGCCACAAAATCATGACGCCAACCACCCCAGATGAACAGGCCAATGGTGACAAGAAGAATCGAGGTCAGCAGCCATTGATCGGGTGACATTCAGCACCTCATGACGCATCTAAAGAAAGGACAGGAAAGCAAAACCAGAAGGATAACGGCCTTTCAAATGAAAGGCCGTGGCATAGCGATGATCAGTTTTGATAAACCGGGAAGCGGGCACAGAGTTCAGCCACCTGGCCACGAACCCGATCAATGACCTGCTGATTCTGCAGATCATCCAGAATGTCACAAATCCAACCCGCCAGTTGAGCACATTCGGCCTCTTTAAAACCGCGAGTAGTCACCGCTGGGGTGCCAATCCGCAGACCTGAGGTCACGAAGGGGCTTTGTGGGTCTTTAGGCACCGCATTTTTATTCACCGTGATATGAGCCGCACCCAAAGCAGCATCCGCATCCTTACCGGTCAAGCCCTTGCTGATCAGGCTGAGCAGGAACAAATGATCATCCGTTCCCTTGGAAACCACATCGTAACCTCGTTCAATCATCACCTGCGCCATGGCCTGGGCATTCTTGACCACCTGCTGCTGATAGGCCTTGAACTCGGCACTCATGGCTTCTTTAAAGCAAATCGCCTTGGCTGCGATCACGTGCATCAAGGGGCCACCCTGACCACCGGGGAAAACCGCCGAGTTGAGCTTTTTATAGAGGTCTTCATCACCACAGGCCGACAAAATCAGGCCACCGCGTGGACCACGCAGTGTCTTGTGAGTGGTGGTGGTGACCACATGTGCATGGGGCAGGGGATTGGGGTAAACACCCGCCGCGATCAAACCCGCCACGTGGGCCATATCAACAAACAAGTAAGCGCCCACCTGGTCCGCGATTTGACGGAATCTGGCCCAGTCGATCACGCGTGAATAGGCTGAAAAACCGGCAATGATCATCTTGGGCTGATGCTCAACCGCCAGACGTTCAACCTCGGCATAGTCGATTTCTCCGGTGTCCGGATTCAACCCGTACTGAACCGCATTGTAAAGTTTGCCAGAGAAGTTGGGCTTGGCACCGTGGGTCAGGTGTCCACCTTCTGCCAGGCTCATGCCCAGCACGGTATCGCCAGGTTTGACCAATGCCAGAAACACCGCCGAGTTGGCTTGAGAACCTGAGTGCGGCTGCACATTGGCATAGGTCGCGCCAAACAGCTCGCAGGCCCGATCCATCGCCAACTGCTCAACCACATCCACATGCTCACAACCGCCATAGTAGCGCTTGCCAGGGTAACCTTCCGCATACTTGTTGGTGAGCTGGCTGCCTTGCGCTTCCATGACCAGTGGACTGGTATAGTTTTCAGATGCGATCAGTTCAATATGATCTTCTTGACGCTGAACTTCTGCCTGCATGGCAGCCCAAAGATCCGCATCAAAATCAGCAAGTTTGGTTGTACGGCTAAACATGATTACCCCGGAGATCAAAAGTCAGGTGAAAATAATCGTCTATTCTAACCCAGTCATGGCTGGCCTTCCTACCAAAAACTGGTTGTCTGTTTACAAAAGGTCGGGATTAAAGTCGACGCCGATTCGTGGCAGCAAACTGGCCAGATGATCGGGTTTCAACTCCCCGGTGTGGGTCGCCACCAGGCGCCCCTGTGCAGTATAAAAATAGGTCACTGGCAAGCCGCGATGCCCGCCGTGCTGCAACAGCGCCCCTCTGGGGTCGCGCAGCAGGTGCTGCAGACGGAACTGGTGCTCATGCATAAACCGTTCAATCGTCTCCGTGGCTTCGCCGTGATTGACCAGCAAAACTGTGACCTCATCGTGTGTCGCATCCAGGCGCGCCAAGAGGGGCATTTCCCGCACGCAGGGGCCACACCAGGTTGCCCAGAGATTCACAATCAAAGGCTGACCTCGATAGTTCAATAAAGACTCGGTTTCTCCTTCCAGGGTCACCAGTGGCTCATCGGGCAAGGCTCGGCCTTGATGACTGAGCAGATACAGAGCACCAGCCAAACAAACCACCAAAAAAAGCACCCCGACCAGGGTTGCGATCCAGCGCGTTTTTCCACCTTTAGACATCAACTCACCTTTTCTTGATCTGCAGCTCAGGGTGGCGGGGCTGGCATTCGCCATCGCCTCCCCCTATCATGCTTGCGTAAATTCATGATGGCGTCTTGTAAATCCTCAATTAAGACCCACATTAGGTTTTTTAGTTTACCCTTTTCTTATTCAAGAACCCATTGATAGCCGGAGCAGATTTTATGGCGCAATATGTCTACACCATGCACCGAGTGGGTAAAACCATTCCCCCCAAAAAAGATATTTTAAAAGACATCTCCTTGTCTTTTTTCCCCGGTGCCAAAATCGGCGTACTGGGTTTAAACGGTGCCGGTAAATCAACCCTGCTGCGCATCATGGCAGGCGTGGATACTGAGTTTCACGGTGAGGCTCGGCCAATGCCCGGCATCAAGGTTGGTTATCTGCCTCAGGAACCCGAGCTCGATGCCGGTAAAACCGTGCGCGATATCGTGGAAGAAGCCCTGATTGAGGTCAAACAAGCCCAGG
>SKHR01000151.1 GCA_007116865.1 Marinospirillum sp.
CTCAACCTGAAAGGGGTGGTGGCACAGCAGCTGCTACCCACCATTGATGGTAAAGGCCGCCGTGCTGCGGTGGAGGTCATGCTCAACAGTCCGTTGATATCCAACACGATTCGCAAGGGTGATGTGCATCTGCTCAAGGGCATCATGAGCCGCTCGCGTGAATCCGGCATGCAGACCTTTGACCAGGCACTGTTTGATCTCTACAACGATGGCGTGATCAGTGAAGAAGTGGCCCTGCAACATGCCGACTCACCCAACGACCTGCGCCTGATGATCAAACTCGGCAGTGCTGAAGCTGAAGGTGAGGATGCCTCACCCTTTCAGTCAGCCGCTGACAAGTTCACCCTGCAGGACTGAGCCCGCCCACCTTGCGGCACTGAGACCAACCAGGCTCAGCGTCGCTGGGGCGTTGGCAGTGGCAGATCCGGTAATTGCCGCCCTAGCGCCTGAATTGCCTGCTGTGCATAGTATTGGCTCTTGCGCTCGTCACCCAGCGCTTTCTGTAGCTGACTCATTTCCAAAAGCAGGGCTTGATCGGCTTGTAACTGATGACTCGCTTCATAATAAGCCTGTGCCTTACCCCACAAGGCCTGCTGCTGACAGATTCGGCCTAATGCATGCAAGAGCGCCGCATCATTGGGGCGGGCCTGCAGCCAGCGCTCTGCTTCCAGCAGGCGTTTTTTAGGATCAACCTGAGCCGGCAGCAACCCATAGGCGGTGATCAGTGTCTCCGACCAGTGGTGGTTCAACCGCTGCTGCAACAGAACCTCTGCGTCTGCATAGGCCTGAATCTTGAGCAATAGGGCCAGGTAGGCTTCGGTCAGCGCATCTTCTGACTTCATCCTTGCAGGCACCTGCTCCCAGACTTCTTTCATTTCCTTCAGGCTGGGCAAGGATTCTGCGCGGGCAAGCTGCTGAAAATAGTTCAAATAAGCCTGCTGCTCCAAAACCGTGAGTTCATCGCCACCACAGACCTTATATTTTTTTAGATCTGGCAGCAGTTGCAACAGGGCTCGCCAGTCCTGCAATGCCAAATAGACCTCTTTGAGCTGGCGCAAAACCAGAGGGTGAGCGGGTACCTGACGGCGTAAACGGATCAGGGTCGCCAGTGCCTGCTCCAGGTGCCCCTGGTCCAGCTGGATACGTGCCTGACTGAAATCAATTGCCAGGGTCGCCTGGGGGGTGGTTGCCGCCGCCTGGTGCAGCAGCTTTTCAGCGGTTTCTTCTTCACCTTCATAATGCGCTGCATGGGCTGCAGCCAGGTAGTTGATCATCGGTGCCCCGGAAGACTTGGCGCCTTTGACCAGTTTTTTTCTGGCCTTTCTCCAGCGCCCTTCCGCCAGATCCAATAACCCCTGAACCGATAACTGAATCGAGCGTCTCACCCGATAACGCTGGCGCAAGCGCTTCACGCCGGCCAGCGGGTGGTGCAGCCAGCCCAGCAGGGCCAACAACCAGGCTGCCAGCAACCAGCTCAGCAAGAGCAAAACCAGTCCTGTCCAAAAGGACATTTCAATACTGGTGATCCCATCCGGCAACACCAACAACAAATAACCACTGCCTTTGATCAGCTGCTGCCCCGCCAGGGTCGCGATCACCAGGACCAAAAACACCCACAGGCTGCGCCGAATCATGAGCCTTCTCCTGCGGCTTCAGATGCATCATCCAGCGCGCGCTCCTGAATCAGTATTTCCAGCGCCTCCAGCGCACTGAGTGGTGTAGAAACGTCCCACTCCACTGACACCTCACGCCAGCCTTCAATTGCTTGCACAAATGCCTGGTTGCTGGGTTCACTCAGGTCCAGTCCTTGAGCGCGAGCCGCCACTCCTTCAAGGCTTTGGCGGAACAGCGCCTGATCACTATTCAAACTGGCCCAGGCCGCCTGCTGCAACAAGCTGCTCATCTGGTAACGCAGCTGTTTTTCTTCCTCCACATAGGGCAGAGGTTCGACAGGCAGCTCTCGCTGACGGATCACCACCAGGCGCCGCAAGTCCTGCCACAAGGCTTGATACCAGGTCATCGACTCATTCGCGCTCAGCGTGACCGAGTTCAGGCCAGGCGCCTGGGCCGGCAGATGCATCGGCAGGGTCAAGGCCTGATCCGCCAGGGTTTGTAAAACCAGGGCGTGATTGCCACGATCCGGTGGCGTCATGTCGCTCAAGCGATCCAGATCCTGCTGCAACTTGTGACGCACCCCCAAGGTGCCAGCCATCGCTGCCTGTTTGAGCCGATCATCCGCCGCCTGTAATAACCAGCGTGCCGAGGCAACATCTTCCATCAGCCATAAACGCTGCTCCGCCAGGCGCAGCAGGTGCAACACCTCAATCAACTGCCAGTCTTTGGGGGTTGGTGAGCGCAAACCGGCCAAACGCTGCTGCAAACGCACCAGCTCCGCTTCATTTTGCTGTAACTGATTGGGCAGATTTTGCAGTGCCGCTTGCTGTTCTTGAAGTGACGCTAGGCGCCGCTCCCAACCAGCCATCGCTGCCGCCTGGTCGCGACTTTGTTCTAGCTGCTGGGTCAATTGAGCCAACTGAACGGTCTGGGTCTGAGCCTGTTGCCACAGGGGATAACCCACCACCGCCAAAGCGATCAAGGTCAGCAGTACCAGGATCAAAGCCAGCCAGCCGACCCCGCTTTTACTGGGCGCAGGTGCAGGCGAGGTCGGAGACTCGGCGAGAGACTCGCTTTCAGGCTCACTGACGCTTGGCTCCGGTGTCGACGCTTGGGTCACCGAGTCTTCGCTCGCGGTTTCCGTTGTTTTCTCAGACATGGCGTGATTTCTCCTGTCACTGCGCCGAACTAAAGTACTGAAGCAAGGCACTCAGAATAGCCTCAGCACCAGCGCCTTGGCAGTTGATCACCTGAGTAAAACCTGATTTGCGTGCCTGGTCAACCAGCCGCTGACTCGGCAAGAACAAGGGCAGGTCCTGACGCTGTCCCTGCAACCGGTGAGTGTAGTGGGCGAGCGCCTCACCACTGGTGAGCACCACCGCCTGATGCTCACCCTGGCGCAGGGTTTGTAACTGGGCCGGAGACAAAGTCGGCCAAACCCGCTCATAAAGCACCAGAGGCTCGACTCGTGCGCCGCGCGCCGTGAGGGTGGATGCCAACAAATCCCGTCCTCCCGCGCCCTTGACCAGCAATACTCGCTGCTGGTCATAATGGGCAAACTCCGGGCGTTGCAGTAGATCTTCACTCTTGTCCCCGGTGGCTGGACAACCGGCCTCGATACCCGCCTGTTGCAGTCGCGCCACACTGCCGGCACCGACACACCACCACTGAATGCCTACCGGCCATTGCGGCCAGTAGTCTTCCAGCTGGGTTATCAGCAAGTCCGCCGCAGAAGGGCTGACCACGATGACTTGATGGTAGAGATCCAGATCCATCAGCTTTTGTCGTGCGGCCGCATCCAGTTCACAAGGACGGATTTCAATCAGTGGGATCTGGGTCGTCTCGATGCCTGCCTGCTGCAACGGCTGCAACAAACGCGCGGCCTGCTTTTCAGGCCGCGTGGTCAGCAGACGCAAACCGGCTAACGCATTATTGGATGTCAAATCCGTACACCACACTTAAAATCTCACCCGCACCCTGCTTCAGCAGATCTTCGGCAACGGCAACGCCCAGGGCTTCAGGGTCATTCGCTGGCCCTCTGGCCTCCGCCCGGATGATGCGCTTGCCTTCCGGCTCACCCACCAGCGCCCGCAGCCACAGCTCATTGCCTTCGAGCAGGGCGTAACCGCCGATGGGCACCTGACAGCCACCCTGCAAACGGGTATTCATGGCACGTTCGGCCAGCACACACAAACGCGAAGACTCATGGGCCAGACCGGCCACCCAGGCAGCCGAGGTTTCATCGCCGCTGCGCAGCTCTATGCCCAGCGCGCCTTGACCGCAGGCGGGCAAACACACTTCAGCGGGCAGCTCCTGGCGAATTCTTTCGCTCAGACCCATGCGCTGCAAACCCGAGGTCGCCAGAATGATCGCATCATACTCACCGGCATCCAGCTTACCCAGGCGGGTTTGCAAATTGCCACGCAACCACTGAACCTTCAGATCGGGGCGAGCGTCGAGCAACTGAGCACCCCGGCGAAGACTGGAGGTTCCCAGCACCTTGCCTGCGGGAATCTCATCCAGACTGGCATAGGTGTTGGACACCAGCGCATCCGTCGGTGCATGCCGCTCCATGATCGGGCCCAGCATCAGGCCTTCAGGAAACTGCATCGGCACGTCCTTCATGGAGTGAACCGCAATGTCGGCTTCGTCATTCAACATCGCCGCTTCCAGCTCCTTCACAAACAGGCCCTTGCCACCAATCTTGTTCAACGGTGTATCCAGAATCTTGTCGCCCTGGGTTTTGATCGGCACCAGTTCAACCTGAAGCTCAGGGTGCATGGACTCCAAACGGGCTTTGACATGTTCTGCCTGCCATAAAGCCAAAGGGCTACGGCGGGTGGCAATTCTTAAGCGAGACATAGTTTCTCCAGCAGGTTAACAATCATTCAACCGTGACCGACTTGGCCAGGTTACGTGGCTGATCCACATCGGTTCCCTTGAGCACGGCCACATGGTAGGCGAGCAGTTGCAAGGGCAGGGTATAGAGCAGGGGTGCCAGGACTTCATCCACCGCGGGCAGGTGCAGGACTTTCATGCCTGGCTCAGAACTCAGCCGGGTGTCGGGATCGGCAAACACGATCAGCTCACCGCCACGCGCACGTACTTCCTGCAGGTTGGATTTCAGTTTATCCACCAGGTCATCGCGGGGGGCCACGGCGATCACCGGCATGTCCTTATCCACCAGCGCCAGCGGGCCGTGTTTCAACTCACCAGCCGGATAGGCCTCAGCATGAATATAAGAAATTTCCTTGAGCTTCAGCGCTCCTTCCATGGCGATCGGGTAGTGACTGCCCCGACCCAAAAACAGTGCATGATGTTTTTCGGCAAAGTCCTCGGCCAGTTTTTCTATCTCGGCATCCATCGCCAGGGTTTGCTCAAACAACCGTGGCAAGCCGCGAAGTGATTGCACGATTTGCGCCTCAACCGGGTCAGCCGCTGCGGTATCGGCCAGTTGAACCCGACGCAGGGCGAGGGTCAGCAGCAATAAAGCGGTCAGTTGAGTGGTGAAGGCCTTGGTGGATGCCACCCCGATTTCTGGCCCGGCACGAGTCATCAGGCTCAGGTCGGATTCACGAACCAGCGATGACCCTGGCACATTGCACACGGCCAGACTGGCCAGATACCCCGCCTCACGCGCAAAACGCAAAGCAGCAAGGGTGTCGGCAGTTTCACCGGATTGTGAAATGGTGACAAACAGGGTATCTGGCGGCACCACCACGTCGCGATAACGGTATTCGCTGGCGACTTCGATATGACAGGGCAGCCCGGCCAGCTTTTCTATCCAGTAGCGCGCCACCATGCCCGCATGATAACTGGTACCACAGGCAATCAGTTGTACCTGCTTGACCCGTGGCAAGAGCGCTGCGGCCTGGCTACCCAGCGCCTGATGCAGCACACGCTGATCCGCCAAACGCCCTTCAAGGGTGGCCGCAAGCATTTCCGGCTGCTCATAGATTTCCTTGAGCATGAAGTGGCGAAACTCGCCTTTATCCGCAGCCTGATGGCCGTGCTCCCAGGTTTGTGCCGGGCGATCAACGGGCTGCCCCTTGGCATCTTCAATTTCAGCACCGCCCAGGGTGATGCAGGCCAGGTCACCTTCATCCAGATAAATAAACCGATCCGTCACCGGCAGCAGCGCCAGGGGATCCGAAGCACAGAACATTTCGCCCAAACCAACGCCAAGCACCAAAGGACTGCCCTTGCGGGCACAGACTAAACGCTGCGGCTCATTTTCATGGATCACCGCCAGTGCATAGGCCCCTTCCAAGCGGTTGAGTGTCTGACGCACGGCCACCAACAGATCCGGCGATTGCTGGTAGTGCTGATGAACCAGGTGGGCAACCACCTCGGTATCGGTTTCCGACTCAAATGCATAACCGGCCTGAATCAGCTCGGCCTTCAGGGACTGGTAGTTTTCAATGATGCCATTGTGAACCAGCGCCAAACGATCACTGGACACATGGGGGTGGGCATTCTGCTCACTCGGCTGACCGTGAGTGGCCCAACGGGTATGTGCGACCCCCAGGGTGCCTTTTAGCGGTTGAGTCGCTAAGCGCTTTTCTACTTCGGCCACCTTGCCCTGGGCACGACAGCGCTGTAACCCCTGGTCAGCCGACCAGACCGCCAAACCCGCAGAATCGTAACCTCGATACTCTAAACGCCGTAAACCTTCGAGCAGTATTTCTGTGACATTACGCTCAGCCACTGCCCCAACAATTCCACACATGTGTTTCCCCTTATGACTGCGGCTGCTTGGTTGGGCGTGGCCAGTCAGCAATCTGTTGCTGTTTGCTGCGACTGACCGCCAGCGCCTGATCCGGCACCGAGCGGGTGATGGTCGAACCCGCACCCACTGTGGCTCCGTCACCGATACGGACCGGTGCGACAAGACTGGAGTTTGAGCCAATAAAGGCCCCCGCACCGATCTGGGTTTGATGTTTGTTCACGCCATCATAATTACAGGTGATCGTGCCCGCTCCAATGTTGGCCTGAGCACCCACCTGGGCGTCCCCAATATAGCTGAGATGATTGACCTTGGCACCCGCGGCCAGCTCCGACTTTTTGATTTCCACAAAGTTGCCCACCCTGGCACCCGGCTGCAAACAGGTCTGTGGGCGCAAGCGGGCAAACGGGCCGACCTGGTTGTCCGCCTCAAGCCGCGCACCTTCCAATACACAGTGAGATGCCAGGGTCACACCTTCTCCCAGATGGGTGTCCTTGATCACACAGTAGGCACCCACTCGCACGCCTGACGCCAGATGCACTCGTCCTTCAAACACACAGCCCACATCAATGAACACATCCATTTCACAAGACAGCTCGCCACGAATATCAATACGCGCAGGATCAGCCAGCGTCACCCCTTGGCGCATCAGGTGTTCAGCCTGAACCTGCTGCCAAACCCGCTCCAGGCGCGCCAACTGCACTCGATCATTGACGCCCTCAACTTCATAATCTGCCTGGGGTTGAACCGCGTGGATTTTCACCCCCTCTTGATAGGCCATGGCCAAAATATCGGTCAAATAATACTCGCCCTGCGCATTGTCGTTAGACAAGGCCGGCAGCCAGCGCCTGAGCTGAGCTGCGGTCACTGCCAGCACCCCGGTGTTCACTTCGGTGATGGCTTTTTGTGCCTCACTGGCATCCTTCTGCTCAACGATGCCACAAACCTGCTGCTGCGCATCGCGTAGAATACGTCCATAACCAGTCGGATCGGCTTTATTCAGGGTCAACAATCCGAGATGCTGCTCATCGACGGGTGCCAGCAAGTCGGACAGGGTACTGGCCTGAATCAAGGGCACATCCCCGTATAGAATCAATACGCGACTGTTGTCAGCCAGTCCCGGCAAAACCTGCTGTACCGCGTGGCCGGTGCCAAGCTGCTCGGTCTGCTCAACAAAACGGATCGCTTCGCCAGCAACCTGGGCTCGAACCGCCTCACCACCATGGCCGATGACCAGATGGATCACCTCCGCCTGCAGCTGGCGTGCCTGATGAATGACGTGACTGACCATTGGCTTGCCTGCCAAAGGGTGCAGCACCTTGGGTTGCTTAGAACGCATCCGCGTTCCCTGACCGGCGGCCAGAATGACGACTTCCAGTTGCATAAAACCTCAAAACAAGAAAAAGGGCAGTAGGTCTGCATTCTACTGCCCTCCACTCAAAGGAACCAGCCCAAGCAGGTCATGCTTCGCGAACATCCCAACCGGCAGAGGTCACCGATGGCTCCAGACTCAAGCGGCCGATCACCTTTTCTACCGCTGGATCATTGCGATCACTGGCCAGCAGCTGGGCCGCCACCTTGACACGGATCACCTCTGCATCAAGGATGTTTTCACTTTCCAGCTTCTGCAACTGTAAGCCACTGCCGGTGAGTCCTTGCAGGAGCAAGGCCCGAATATGGGCTTCGTCTTCTTCGCGACACACGATGTCCAGCGTATAGGTCCACCAGACTTCGCCCTGACTGGTTTCAACAGGCTGGCGATTGACCAGAATCACCAGCGGACGCAGCAGCATATTGGTGGCCAAAATCACCCCGGCCACCAAGGCCGCCCCCAAATAGTAACCGGCACCGGCCATGACCCCGATGGCGGCGGAACACCAGAGGGTTGCCGCCGTGTTCAGGCCGCGGATATTGGCGCCTTCTTTCATGATCACACCCGCGCCCAGAAAACCGATCCCTGAAACCACCTGTGCGGCAACCCGAGTGGGGCTGGCTTCACCGGCATCCCCATCCACCAGCATCGACATCAAGGTGAAGCTGGCTGCCCCCAATGAAACCAGGGCATTGGTTCTAAGACCGGCCATGCGCTGGCGCCATTGGCGCTCCATGCCCACCAGCGCACCCAGTGCCGACGCAAGGATCAGTGGCAAAAGCAGTGCCATTGGATTCATTAAAACCATGAGACCCTCCTTGCAGGCTGACTTGAGCCTGGTTTAACCGGCCAACGCCGCAGGAATATCCAGAATCCAGGTCGCCATGCCAAAGTAGATCACCACACCCACCGCATCAGCGACCGAGGTAATCAAAGGCGCTGAGGCAGTGGCTGGATCAAACTTCAAACGGCTCAGCAAGAATGGCAGAGACATGCCGATCAGGCTGCCAACCACGACCACCAGCTGCATGGTCAGTGCAACAACCAGCGCAATTTCCATGCCGCCACGCCAGAGGCCCAGGGTTGAGACTGCCAGTGCCATGGTGGCACCCAACAGCCCGGCTACTGCCAGCTCACGCAACAACATGCCAGCCCAATCCTTCATCACCACTTCACCGGTCGCCAAAGCCCGAACCATCAGGGTCGCTGACTGAGAACCGGCATTGCCGCCGCTATCCACCAGCAGGGGCAGGAAAAACACCAGCGCGACATAGGCCTCAATGGTTTCTTCAAAATAAGCAATCCCGGCACCGGAAAAGATGTTGCCAAACACCAGCAGTACCAGCCAGAACACCCGCTTTTTGTACAGCAGGCTGATGGTGGCATCCTTCAGACTGGTCGCCATTTGGCCAACGGTGCCCTTGTGACCGGGTTCGACCAGATCACTGACACCCCCCATGCGGTGAAAGTCTTCGTCACCTTCGGCTTTGACTACGTCCATGGCGTCGTCATAGGTCACAATCCCCGCCAGGCGGTCACCGCCATTCAATACCGGAACCGCCATCAAGTCATACTTGCCGATCAACCGTGCCGCCTCTTCCTGCGGAGCCTCGGCACGAACAAACACCGGATCGGTGGTCACGAACTGATCCACCCGATCCTCGGGCTCTGCCATGATCAGGTCACGCAGGGAAACCGTGCCCACCAGTTGGCCTGCTTCATTCAACACATAGGCTTGATAAATGGTTTCGGTGTCTCGTCCAACCTTACGCAGGTGGGCAATCCCCTGAGCCGCTGTTTGCTCGGCATCCAGGACCGCAAAGTCCGAAGTCATGACTGCACCGACCGTGCCCTCAGCATAGGCTGCCAGCTTCTGGATATCGCGCTGCTCTTCTTGTGCCATGCGTGGCAAGACATTCAGCTGTAAGGCCGCAGGCAGCTGGTTATAGAAGTCAACCCGCTCATCATGAGACATGGCCTGCAACAGCTTAGCCACATAAGCAACATCCAGGGTTTCTGCCATTTGCAGTTGCAAGCTCATAGGCAGGTAGCCAAAAATACGTGCGCTTTGTGTCAAAGGCATCAGCGATAACAAGGCTTGCAGGCCTTGCTGATCTACCGCCTCGGATAGCAGCAACTCATGCAAGGCTTCGGCAAGGTCTGCCGCGTGGTTCTGCTCTGCTAAACGCTGCAATGCCTCTGCATTTTGGCTGATGTTGACCGCTGCCAACTCTTTAACCAATGCAAGTTTGTTTTCTTGATTCATCATGACCGCCTTCCTTAAATAAATAATTAAGGAAGCGCGACAAAACCGGCGCAATAATCACCCGTGCAGGTTTATATTAAATCCGCAAAGTTTAAGCAAATAACGCACACGCAGGCACGCTGACTTGCTTTAAGCAGGTTATTATTTCAGTCGTTGGAAAAATCAGTTTGGATAGTGCTTGTCAGGGCTTAGAACCAGCTGACAAGGCTTCAAAGAAGGGTCAGGCTGGCAAAACTCGCTGGCATACGCTATTCAAGCGGAATGTCCCAACGCTGGATGATCGACTTCGCGATTCGTCCATTGGTTTTGTTGCACCTCAATTAGATTGATAGAAATAAAGCGCCTGATTTATTCAGGCGCGCGGATTATAGGCAGGCTTTTTTTACTGGTCAAGCGCTTAAACAAACTGTCATTTTATTGTCATCCTATATTTAGGATTGAAGTGGCGATCGCAAAATAAATCAACACCCCGATAATATCAGCAATAGAGGTCACCAGTGGACCGCTGGCAGTGGCTGGGTCCCAGCCCAGTTTATTGAGCACAAACGGCAGGCTGGTACCAATGATGCTGCCAGTCACCACGATCGCAAACATGCTGTAGGCCACTACCTGGGCGATATCCC
>SKHR01000243.1 GCA_007116865.1 Marinospirillum sp.
AACCCCCCCGAAAAAACATCGCCTAAGTGAAGACTGATCAGGAAAAACGACTTAAATAACTCACCAGCTGTGACTCTAGCCAGCTGGCAACCTGACCTTTCAAGCCGCCACTGCGTTCAAAGCAGCGAAACACATGCCAGAGGATAGCTTCTTCCGTTTTGACGACTTTCAAACGACCCGCCTGCAGGGCTTCGTCGATCAAGGGCTGGGGCAACCAGGCCCAGCCGGTGCCTTCCATCACGGCATCGCGGATCAGCTCAAACTGGGTCAGGGCCAGATAGTTGCCACTTCCGGTTAAGTCCGGCACCAGTTGCTCATCCGCGCCGACAAACGCGAGGGTGACCTGACTATGTGCAGCCAGGTCTTCAGGGCAAACCTGAGGCAGGCGTGCCAAGGGGTGCTGCTGGCTGACCACCATCCATTGGCGCAAACCGCCGAGGGAGGTGCTGGTCACGCTGATTTCTTCTACCCCTGGCACTCCCAGCCCGAAAGCCAGGTCAACAACTTCGGTGGCGACCAGCTCAGGCAGCTCCTGGGGCGGTGCCAAGTAGACCGAAATACCGGTCATCGGAAAGCGCTGCTTCAACTGGCGCATCAGACCTCGCCAGAAATCCTCAGGCAGAGCATCATCACGCGCCAGCCTGAGCGCAGGCTCTATGCCCTGTCGCTCTTGTTCACAGCGGGCCGTGATCTGGCGGTAGGTAGAGAGAAAACGCTGACAGTCTGGTTGAATCGACCAGGCCAGTGCTGTGGGTTTGAGTGATTTGCCCAGGCGCTCAAACAAGGTCACGCCCAGCTCATCTTCCAACGCGCTCAATGCCGCACTAAGTGTTGTGCGACTGCGGCCCAGGCGTCTGGCGGCAGCAGTGACCGAACCTTCATCCAGTAGTGTGAGCAGTATCTCGGCCTGTTGTGGTCGCATTCTATCCATCCTGGTAAGTGACAACTAAATCGTCGCTTAGCGATTCGATCTCAGCGTTAAAAGCCAATATTATGCCCTTTGTGGATAATCTACTACCACACCATGACGTAAAATCAGTCTTATTCGAGGTCATCATGTTTCGCTTCAAAGTCGACACCGAGGCGTCGACTCTAGTTTTTTCTGCGGCAGTTGCCGGCTTCTTTGCCCTCGTGGGAATTTTTTGGGGAATCGCCACCGGCTCTTTAGCCATCCTATTTGACGGGGCTTATTCCTTTGTCAGCCTGCTCTTGTCTTTGTTGTCCGTGCAAGCACTCAAACTGGCCGAGTCACCGGCTAACAATCAGTTTAATTTTGGCCGCATCCTGATTGAGCCTTTGACCATTGCGGTGAAAGGCTTGGTGATTCTGCTGGTGTGCGTGGTTTCTTTTGCCAGTGCGCTGGTGGCACTGCTCAATGGAGGCCGCGAAGTCATGGCCGGGATGGCGAGCCTTTTTGCGCTGATCAGCCTGCTAGGCTGTGTACTGACCTGGCTTCTTTTAAAGCGTCGTCAGGCTGAGTTTCAATCCGCGCTCATCGGTGCAGAAGCACGCCAGTGGCAGATGGACAGCGTGTTAAGTGCGGCGGTATTGCTGGGATTTGTGCTGGCATGGGCGCTACAGCGTGCAGGACATCCTCAGTGGGCGGCCTACGCCGACCCCCTGCTGGTCATCGCCGCATCGGTCTATTTTATGCTGATCCCCGTGCGCATGACTTTTCAGGCATTACGTGAGTTATTACTCACCTCGCCCAGTCCCGCACTGCGCAAGCAGGTGTACCGCGCCTTGTCTCGATTAGGCATTGCCCATAACCAGTGCAAAATGGCGAAGGTTGGCAGCTATCTGATTCTGGAAGTGAAGGTGCAGATTGAGCGCACAGAGCAGATGGACGAGATACGCCCACTGATTTTGCAGCACTTAAGCGACCTGCCGCTGGAAGTGCGTTTACAGGTCGATTTTTATGCCGCCAAAAAGCCGATGCGATCAGTCGCTGATCACATCCAGCTTCAACCCCACGCTGCTCGCTAAGTCAGCAAATCCGAGGAAGGCCACAGCTGAGCAGCATCGAGGTTGTCATCAGAGATGTAGTCAACAATCCCTAATAGATCGGCACGAGCGAGCTCCAGCCACTCTAATTCAGGCACGATGACGTTTTCTGTCAATTAACGCTTGAGCTTCATCCATGACCTGCTGATGGGAGACTGTCGGTTGAGTGTCGGCTAGGGCCTCTTTCACTTTATCCCGAAACCAGGCGTCATGAGCCTCTGGATCCAATATCAACCCAGCAGGTAGCCCACCTTCTTTGCTGACACGCGCCAAAAGGATGCGGACTGCATCTGATACCGTCAAACCAAAGTTGGCGAGCTTTTCCGCTGCATCAGCCTTCAGCGCTTTATCAACTCGGACGTGCAGCATTGATGATTGAGTCATGATGAATTCTCCGGTTGCCATGCATGCACTCAGTGTGTATCTCAAATGAGATACGGTCAAGCCGCAGTGACAAATATTCCAGTCACTGCGTTTTTTCATGCCGCAAGGTTAATTCTAACTCATTGATTTAACGATCAGTCGCTGATCACATCCAGCTTCAGCCCCACGCTGCTCGCTAAATCGGCAAATCCAGGGAAGGAGGTGTTCACCGTGGCGCAGTCTTCGATTCGGATTTGACCGCTGGCACGCAAACCGGCCACGGCAAAGCTCATGGCAATGCGGTGGTCGTGATGACAGACCAGGGTTGCACTACCGAAAACCTGAGGGGCTTCACCCTTGCCTTGAATATCAATGCCATCTTCGACCACGACACACTCAACCCCAAGCGCTACCAGGCCATCGGCCATGACCTGAATGCGATCG
>SKHR01000251.1 GCA_007116865.1 Marinospirillum sp.
ACCAGCCAGGCATATAGCCCCAGGCCAAAAGAGGCACCGAGGAGGTTGAGCCAATCAACCCAGGTGAACACATAACCAATGGTCGACTGAGTGTGCAGTGGCAACAAGAAGAGCGACAGGACAAACACGACCGGCGGCAAATACTTCGATCCCATGCCGCCTGGCTGAGTGAAGCCATAACCACGCATACGAGCCATTGCCTGAGGCACGATGAAAATCACCACCATCAAAGCAATCAGCCATAACCAAGGCAGTGCGGAGTACCACAAAACTGTAATAATTCCCGATAAACTCATTGCATTTCTCCTCTTAGATTTTACCTTCAAGCATGGCGTAGTAGGCAGGTCTGAGCATACGTTCTTTCATGACCCACACCGTCCAGGACTCCTTGGTTGGATCAATAAAGGAGAAAGAAGGCAGGAAAACACCATCCCAACCGAACTCAACCAGCATGGCTTTACCGATACCCGTGATCAACGGACAGGAGGTATAACCATTATGGCGTGCGGTCAGTGGACGGCCTTGCAGGTGAGCGAGGAAATTTTCTTCCAACACACGTGCCTGGTTTTTCACACTGGCAGCGGTTTTGTTGATCGGCATACCCACAACATCACCGATCCCCCAAACATTGGGGTAATGAGGGTTTTGCAGGGTCTCACGGTTGACGTTCATCCAGCCGCTAAAACTTTCTTCAGCAGTGAAAGCCAGGGGGCTGTTGATCATGGCTTCAGAAGCGGTCATCGGCGGAACGACATGAATAAAGTCGTAGTCTTTGGTTTGATCTTCGCCATCACGCACCGCATAGGTGGCTTTTTTCGCATCTGGATCAATGGATTTCAGTGTCCAGAAATCATTGCGGGTGACCCCTTGATCAGTGAAGCGTTGCTTCACAAAATCGTTGTAGTAATCAACCCCGAACAAACGCCCAGACGGCGTCATGAACTCCACATTGAAGTTATCACGACGACCACTGCGTTCTAACTTGGACAGGGTAGTAAAAGTCATTTTGAGAGGTGCACCGGCACACTTCAGAGCCGTGGGTGGCAAGTTGAACAAACCCGTGCCACGACCACTGGCAATCCAGCGATCGATTTCATCATTGGTTTTTTCTGCATCATCAATGCTGGCGTACACACTGCCTACACCTTTTCCGGCACCGATCAGACTCACGTCCATGCCTTCAACCAGGTCATAACGTAGTTCCAGGCCTGAAGCCACGATCAAATAGTCATAATCCAACGACTGGCCGTTTTGCATCACCACACGATTATTGTCTGGATCATATTCAACAACCGTACTCTTGATCCAGTTCACATTGGAAGGCAGCCAGTCTGAGGTCCGCGTCATGGCCTTGGTTTTATTCCACACACCTGAGGCAACCAGTGTCCAGCCCGGCTGATAGTGGTGCAGCTCACGTGTGTCAATGATGGTGATTCGGGCACCGTTCAGTGCACGACTGAAGCGGTTTGCCATTGAGGTACCACCCGCACCGGCGCCAACGATCACGATATGGGCATTGGTGTTGACCGCTTGAGCACTGGTGGCAGCCAACCCGACGGGGCCAACGACCCCCGCGCCAGCGCCCAGCTTGAGCAAGCTGCGCCGACTGATTTGTTCAAAAATAGGTGCTTTTTTAGACATGAACCTGACTCCTGCTATTGAGCATTTTTTCTTATGGTGCATCATTTTTTATCAGTATGCGACAATGTAGCGCAGATGCGGCGTTTTGACCCTGCTACTTTAGCATGAACTAAAGCACCTTCAGTTCAGGGAGGCTATTTTTTCCAGTGCCTGCTGGGCAGCAAGCAAACCAAAGCTTGCCGTCACCATACAGGAAGCGCCCAGCCCTCCGTGACAGTCCAGGCGCACGCTATCGCCGGTTCCCGGCTTGCAAAGCTGGACTTCTCCATCGGCGCCAGGATAGGTCAGCTGCTCGGTTGAATAGACACAGGTCACCTCAAACCGGCGCTTTGGATTACGACTAAAGCCATGCGCTTGACGCAAGCGCTGGCGAACCTTGGCTAACAAGGGGTCCTGAGTGGTTCGACTCAAGTCCGCAGTGGTGATCTGGCGTGGATCTTTTTGTCCGCCCGCCCCGCCCACCACGATCAGCGGTTGTTTTTGACGCCGACACCACACAATCAATCCGACCTTGACCGGCACGGTGTCGGTGGCATCAATGATCACATCAAAGTTGTCGTTCAAGGATTCAGCCATATTCTCCAGGGTGATGAACTGGGTTTTGGCAACGAAGTCACCCTGCGGGTTGATCTGTCGCAAACGCTGGCACATGACCTCCACCTTGCTCTGACCGACCGTGGTATCCAGCGCAAGAATCTGGCGATTGATGTTACTGGTGCAGACATCGTCCAAATCAAACAGGGTCAAATGCCCGACTCCCGAGCGCGCTAAAGCCTCTGCCGTCCAGCTACCCACCCCACCGATGCCGATCACTGCTACCCGCGCCTGCTTAAAACGCAATAAGCCGGATTCACCATAAAGGCGGGCGATGCCTCCAAAGCGAAAACGCTCATCCTCTGTCAGTGGAAGGTCACTCATCAGACACCGCTCCTATCCCACCCTCAGTCCAGAGGGCCTGAGCATCCCTGCCTAGCTGTAAGAGTGTTGACTCACGCCGCTGGTCGAGCAGCTGGCGCTCACTCGATTTGAGCAATGGCTGCTGCTGGAGCTGCTGCAGCCCCATCACTTCTTCAATCCCCTGACGCAGACGAGTCAAACGACGGCGCTCAACAACCGGAACCTGGGGCCAGCCTTCAGCCAACCACTCCAGACGCACCAG
>SKHR01000015.1 GCA_007116865.1 Marinospirillum sp.
AAGTCATCCAGCTCGATTCTTAATACCGCCAGGTCAGACTCTGCATCGCTGCCAATCACCCGTGCAAAGGTTTCGCGACCATCACGCAAGGCCACCCGGATCTCGTCAGCACCACTGATTACATGGTGGTTGGTCAGCAAATACCCTTCGCGGCTCACTAAAACACCGGAGCCCAGGCTGGACTGCATTCTTTGCTGGCGTGGTTGTCCGCCTTCACCGAAAAAGTGGCGGAAAAAGGGGTCATTCATCAGTGGGTGAGTCGGCTCGCTGACCACCTTGGTGCTGTAGATGTTGACGACAGCGGGAGCGGCCTGGCGCACGGCATGGGCATAGGAGACCGGGCCTTGCTGGCGCGGCAGTAACAGCGGTTCGCTGGCTTTGATTTCAGCGGTGACTTCACGCGTGTTTGATTGGCCAGATTGTCCCGCTAAATCGGGAAATAACTGCAATAACAACAACGCTAAGAGCAGGCCGCTAACCAGAGGCCAGATCAGAGATGGCTTGAACCAGCGCATAACACAGGGTTCCCTCTCGCCGAGCAAAACTGGGAGTATACATCAAGGCGGGGGGGTAAAGGCAGGCACGCGTGTGGCTTGTGAGTCATGGATTCCAGTCTGTCAATTCAACCAAAGCGGTCTATAATAGGCCCCAGTAAACAGAGATGCCCTAGGTTGCTCTGCAACCGAATGACAAAACAGGAGAAACTTATGGCGCTGCATGTGATCAAGCACCCTTTGGTACAACACAAACTTGGCCTGATGCGTGAGGCGAACGTGAGTACCAAGAGCTTTCGAGAATTAGCCAATGAGTTGGGCAACCTGTTGACCTATGAAGCCACTCAGGATCTGGCGCTGGAGACTGAAACGATTAACAGCTGGAGTGGCGATAAAATTTCAGTGCAGCGTTTAAAAGGTAAGAAGGTCACGGTTGTACCGATTTTGCGCGCGGGTATCGGTATGCTGGATGGTGTGCTGCGCTTGGTTCCCAGTGCCAAAGTCAGTGTGGTGGGGCTTTACCGGGATGAAGAAACCCTGGAGCCGGTCTCTTATTTTGAAAAGTTTGCTGGCAGCCTGGATGAGCGTCTGGCATTGGTGCTGGATCCCATGCTGGCAACCGGTGGCTCGATGGTTGCCACGCTCGATATGCTTAAGGCCCGTGGCTGTACTGAAATTCGGGTGCTGGTGCTGGTCGCGGCGCCAGAAGGGGTTGAAAAAGTGACTCAGGCTCACCCGGATGTTGAGATTTTTACTGCCTCCTTGGATCAGCGTTTGAATGATCAGGGCTATATTTTGCCGGGCCTGGGCGATGCCGGTGACAAGATTTTTGGAACCCGTTAAAACACTTTAAGCCGCCATTGAGCGGCTTTTTTAAGGAGAAAAAAATGCTGGCTCAATCACAAGAAGCGGGCTTCGCGCACCCCAAAACCATCTTGTCGGGTGCGCAGATGCTCTTTGTGGCTTTCGGTGCCCTGGTTCTGGTGCCTTTGTTGACTGGCTTGGACCCAAGTGTGGCTTTATTCACCGCAGGCCTTGGTACCCTGGTTTTTCACGGGGTGACCAAAAAGAGTGTGCCGATTTTTCTGGCCAGCTCTTTTGCCTTTATCGCACCGATCCACATCAGTGTGCAGCAGTGGGGTGTGAGCGCCACGATGTCGGGGCTGATGGCAGCGGGCGTGGTTTATATTTTGCTAAGCCTGCTGGTTCGGTTCCAGGGTCCTAATATTTTGCATCGGGTTTTGCCGCCCATCGTGGTGGGGCCGGTGATCATGGTCATCGGTCTGGCATTGGCGCCCGTGGCGGTGAATATGGCACTCGGTAAAAGTGGTGATGGTGCACTAGAGCTTTATGCCACCGGGCCTGCCTTAGCGGTTTCCATGCTGGCATTGATCGTCACCTTGTTTCTGGCCGTTTTTGGTCGCGGTTTTTATAAGCTGGTGTCGATTTTGGGCGGTGTGCTGGCCGGTTACCTGCTGGCGCTGATGTTTGGCATGGTGGACTTTTCACCTATCGGTCAGGCTGGCTGGGTCAGTGTACCTGCGTTTACCCTGCCGACCTGGCACTGGGGCGCGATTTTGTTCATGATTCCTGTCGCTATCGCCCCAGCCATTGAACACCTGGGTGACATGATCGCGATCGGTCAGATCACCGGCAAAAACTACATTAAAAAACCAGGTCTGCATCGAACCCTTCTGGGTGACGGTTTGGCCACCTCAACCGCAGCACTGTTTGGTGGGCCGCCTAACACAACCTACTCCGAAGTGACCGGCGCGGTGATGATCACTCGCAGCTTTAATCCGGTGATCATGATTTGGGCAGCGGTTTTTGCCATTCTACTGGCGTTTGCGGGCAAGCTGGGTGGTGTGCTGCAAACCATTCCAACCCCGGTGATGGGCGGTATCATGACACTGCTGTTCGGTTCGATCGCGGTGGTGGGCATGAATACCCTGACTCGCGCACACCTGGATCTGACCGCACCGCGGAACCTGTGCATCGCGTCCCTGATCCTGGTGTTTGGTATTGGTGGCATGCAGATCGGTGGCGGCATGTTCATGCTGCAAGGGGTGGGTTTGGCCGCCATCGTCGGCATTCTGCTAAACCTGATCCTGCCGGGTGCACCGGTGGTCAAATCAGAAGCCGGTCAAACGGAATAAGAGGTGATCTGTGGTTGGGCGTGATGACTTGGTTCGTTCGTTAAATCAGCTGCTGGCGGTTGAGCAGTTTCAGGACTATTGTCCCAACGGCTTGCAGATAGAAGGCCGAGCGGAAATCAGCAAGGTGG
>SKHR01000182.1 GCA_007116865.1 Marinospirillum sp.
ACATCGGCATTTTCCAGGCGCTCGGTCAGCGCCGGTGCGATCGGCAGTTTAGCATATTCCGGCTGCTGTAATAGGCGCTCCAGGCGAGCGTGATCCAGTTCGTTCATGAGTAGGTGAAGTGTAGCAACCATCGAAAAAACCTCTAAAACAAAAAAAGGTGATGCATGGTGGTAAAAAAAGAACCCCCGCTAGCGGTGGCTGCGAGGGTGCTGATCAAGAGGCTCAGATTAGCCTTTAATAGCCTTCTCCGCAACCCTGTAAAACTTGTCCTTGAAAATGCAGGGTGACTCGGTGCTGATAGGCAACCCCGCTGCCTGGGTCAATACATATTCTGTTTTCGACCTGGTAGCGGAGCGGCTCGCCATCCTTGGTCCGGGCCTGATAGTCGCTGCGGATCAGGTCTTGATGGGTCATTTCGATTTGATCGAATCCGATACGCCGGGTGCCAAACTCCAGGGTGATCTCACCTTCACCGCTTTGGCGCACGGTCAGACGCCAGCGGGGTTGATCGCCGCTGGCACTGAGCACGATCGCTTCCGGCGAGGCATCGGCTCCGACAATCTGGGGATGTTCCAGTGAAGTCGGGTCACCCTGGCTCAGGCGCTGGCACTGCATCCAGCTTTGTTCGGGTGTTTCGATGCGCGCACGAGAACCCTGGCTCCAGAAGAGCAAGCCATCGGGGTGAGTATAGCGGCTGCCCGATGCGGCGCGAGCCGGGCTCAGGGCATGCCAGTGCTCGCTATCGGGAAGCTGCAGCCACAGATGCTCACCCTGCTGGCGCACCTGAAACAGGCTGAGATCTTCGCACTGCCACCAACTGGCTAGTGTGGCCTGCTCCGGCCCCTTACTGGCGCAGGCGCTGAGCAGCAAGGCGAATCCCAGAACGACCCCCGGAGCGAACCTGCGAGCAGGCAGCCCTTTAGTCGAGTTTGCCCAGGTCACGAACTGCGCCCTTGTCTGCAGAGGTGGCCAGTAGCGCGTAGGCTTTGAGTGCAGCGGATACCTTGCGCTGGCGTGGCTGTGCCGGTTTCCAGCCGAGCGCATCCTGGCGTGCACGACGCTGTGCCAAAACGTCATCGCTGAGCTCGACCTGGATGCGGCGGTTCGGAATATCGATGAGGATGGGATCCCCATCTTCTACCAGGCCGATGGTGCCACCTGCGGCGGCTTCAGGTGAGGCATGACCAATCGACAGGCCAGAGGTGCCACCGGAAAAACGCCCGTCCGTCAGCAGAGCGCAGGCTTTGCCCAGTCCTTTGGATTTGAGGTAGCTGGTGGGGTAGAGCATTTCCTGCATACCGGGGCCGCCTTTGGGGCCTTCATAACGCACGATCACGACATCACCGGGTTTGACCTTGCCTTCCAGAATGTGGGCGACGGCTTGATCCTGAGACTCGGTCACATGGGCGGTGCCACGGAATACGAGAAGTTCATCCTCCACGCCAGCGGTTTTGACTACGCAGCCATCTTCGGCCAGGTTGCCATACAGCACTGCCAGGCCACCTTCACGGGAAAAGGCGTGCTCAAGGTTGCGGATACAGCCGTTTTCGCGATCATCGTCCAGGCTGTTCCAGCGGGTGGACTGACTGAAGGCTTGCTGGCTGGGAATGCCTGCCGGGCCAGCCGCGTAAAACTCCAGTACCGCTTCACTGGGTTGACGGCAGATATCCCATTCATCCAGCGCCTGAGCCAGCGTCGGACTGTGAACTGTTGGAATTGAAGTGTCTAAGAGTCCTGCACGATCCAGCTCACCTAATAGGCCAAAAATACCGCCTGCCCGATGCACGTCTTCGATGTGATACTTCTGAGTATTGGGTGCGACCTTGCACAGCTGCGGAACCTGTTTGGACAGGCGGTCGATATCGGTCAGGGTGAAGTCGAGCTCAGCCTCCTGCGCCAGTGCCAGCAGGTGCAAAATAGTGTTGGTCGAGCCGCCCATGGCAATATCCAGCGCCATGGCATTGTTGAAGGCGGCTTTGTTGGCAATGTTGCGTGGCAGTACCGAGGTGTCGTCCTGCTCATAGTAACGCCGAGTCAGTGCCACGATCCGCTGCCCCGCCTCTTCAAACAGGCGGCGGCGATCACTGTGGGTCGCCAGGGTGGTGCCATTGCCGGGCAGTGACAGACCCAGGGCTTCAGTCAGGCAGTTCATTGAGTTGGCGGTGAACATGCCCGAGCAGGAGCCGCAGGTTGGACAGGCAGAGCGCTCGTATTCGGCCACGGTTTCATCATCCGCATCGGAAGCGGCGATCACCATGGCATCGACCAGATCCAGGCCATGTTGAGCCAGCCGGGTTTTGCCGGCCTCCATGGGGCCGCCGGAGACAAAAATCACCGGGATGTTGAGGCGCAAAGCCGCCATCAGCATGCCGGGGGTGATCTTGTCGCAGTTAGAAATACAGACCAGGGCGTCGGCGCAGTGGGCGTTGACCATGTACTCAACAGAATCTGCGATCAAGTCGCGGCTGGGCAGGGAGTAGAGCATGCCGTCATGGCCCATGGCGATGCCGTCATCAACCGCAATGGTGTTGAACTCCTTGGCAACACCACCGGCTTTTTCGATTTCGCGCGCTACCAGTTGGCCTAAATCTTTCAGATGTACATGGCCGGGCACAAACTGGGTGAAGGAGTTGGCAATCGCGATGATGGGCTTGCTGAAATCCTCATCCTTCATGCCGGTGGCGCGCCATAAAGCACGGGCACCAGCCATGTTGCGGCCTGCAGTGGTAGTACGGGAACGATAGGTGGGCATGGTAAACCTCAT
>SKHR01000037.1 GCA_007116865.1 Marinospirillum sp.
CACGAACCCTGGGGCGCGCGTGCATTGATTTACGGGCTACTACTAAGCCATCAGGCAAACACGCGGCAAAAACAGCTCGACTGTTTACAAAAGCTGGCCGCCGAAGAAAGCCAGCAAGCCCTCACACCGCTGCTGCCCCTGCTTCCACAAATCACACCGGAACAGCGCCTGGCTCTGGTAGAAATCGCTATCCCGACCCTGCGTTACCTGACTCAGGAGCAGTATCAACGCTTTAGCGCCTGCATGGATGCACTGATTCAAGCGGATGGCCGCCTCAGTCTGAACGAATGGACGCTCAGCCGCTTGATCACCCATCACCTCAAAAAACCCGATCGTAAATCCCACAATCGCTCACTGAAATCGCTCAGCACCGAGATTGCCGAGCTGCTCAGTCTCATCGCCTGGGCAGGACAGCTAGATACCGAACACCCTCCTGCCACGCGCCAGCAAAAAGCGCAGCAGTGCTTTACCGCTGCACTCGAACAGCTACCTTTTGAGCAGTTGACCCTGCTGCCGCCCAACCAATTGCGACTCAAGCGCCTCGACCCCCTGCTGGATCAACTCGCTCACCTGCATCCTTTACAACTGCCGCGCCTGCTGAAAGCGGTCGCCAGCTGCATCCAGGCCGATGGGCAGATCACCCCTGAACAGGCCGAGCTCTTCAGCCTGCTGGGTGCCGCCCTCGATTGTCCTCTGCCTCCTCTGGCGGTCACTAAAGCCGCTTAACACCTCTCATTACCCTTCATCAGAACCACCCCCACCAGGCAGTAAACGATACTTAATTGCCTGTTGCAATCTACATGATAATGATTAACAATAACGCATGATTAAGGCTGCCATAAGGAAGTCCGCCATGCGTTCCACTTACCGCTTTGCTTTTTTGTTATCCGCCCTGTTCACCTCCTCCGCCTTTGCTCACAACATCTGGGTTGAAGCACCCACCCTTTTGACTCAGGCAACACCCACTCAGATCACGGCTTATTTTGCCCATCCGGACCAGCCGCTGAGCGACCGCGATCAAACCGCTTTAAGCCTCAGCGTGATCACTCCGCAGGGTCAACAAGAAGCGCTCACACTGACGGAGCAAGCAACCCATTACACCACCACCCTCACCCCTCAAGTGCCGGGGTTATATCAGCTTTTGCTCAGCCGCGAACCCTATCGCTACCGCCTTTCCGAGATTCGGGACTTTGGCAAAACCTGGGTTAGCAATGAAGCGCTCCCAGAGCCCGGGGCGCCACCCGCTGGCCTGGCGCTAGAGATTCACCCAACAGAAATTCAATGGCATGACGATGGCAGCAGCACATGGCGCTTGCAGGCACTGCATCAAGGTCAAGCTGTCCCTGGCGTTGAAATTTCGGTTTATCAGTCTGAGGATCAGAGCGAACTGCGCCTACCGTCAGAGCCATTGAATACTGATGAACAGGGTGAGGTCGTGATCTCGCTCGCTCCCGCCCAGGCGCACCTCTTCACCTGGGAATATCGCGTTCCTGCCCGAACGGTTGAAAACACCGGCTGGGGCGTGCGTGAAGTCCGTTATCGAACCACTCTATTTGTTCACCTGCCATGAAACTGATGATGCAAGCGACCCAGGTGGTCGAAAAAGCGCTGATGCACTGGCCGTGGCTGCAAAAAAAGCAGTGGCGGCATTACCTGCATCGGGTACAAGGAGAAGCGCATCTCGTGGCGTTACTTCCTCAAGAAAAAGTCTTGTGTATCGGTGCGGGCTATCTGCCTTTCACGGCGCTGGCCTGGTCTCAACTCACCCAGACCTGTGTTGATGCCATTGATAACCAGCCTGAGATTGTTCGCCAGGGGCGTTTATGGCTGGATCACAACCAGCTTTCCCAACAGGTTGATATCCGCTGCGAAGAAGGCTGTGAGGTGGATGCTTCTCGCTACAGCTTGATTCATTTAGCCGCCCAAGCAGCACCACAAGCGCAGATCCTTGAACACCTGTGGCCACAATTAGCACCGGGTACCCGGGTGCTGATCCGCCTTCCTCACCCTTGGCTTAAAGCCTGCTATGAAAGCCTGTCTCTGGACTCACTTCAGCGTCAAACCGCTGGCTGTGTGCTGTTACAAAAGAATGCCGAGCAGTGGGAGGTCGCATGAAAACCGCCTTTCAATGGCTGGAAAAAGGCCTGGCGCTGCATCCTGGTCTTGGGCGTCTTTATATGCGCCCCTATCGGACCCTGCTGCAACAAGAGAGTGAACTGGCTCAACTCAAGACCAGTGACCGTGTGTATCTGATTGGCTGCGGTGCCATTCCTTTCAGTGCATTTGACTGGGTTAACCGAGGGGTCACGCACATCACCGCGATTGATCAGGATGAAACCGCATTGAAGACAGCCTCTCAACTGACGAGGAAAATGGGGATCGCTGATTTCTTCCAATGGCATCATACCTCGGCAGAAGCGGTTGATTTCAGCCGCTGTGATGTTGCACTGGTAACACTGCAAATCTACAACAAACAGGCGGTTTATCAACGCTGGTTAACTCAGGCGCCTGCGGGGAGCCGGTTGCTCGTTCGTCAACCCAAGCCAAAACATGCAAAGCACTATGGGCAGTTACCCAACTGCCTGCTTCCACAAGGAAGCGTGTCCTACTCAATGAAAGCCTTTGATACCACCTGGCTGTTTCATAAAGGAGGTCAAGCATGAAAAAGAAACTTTTTTTACTGCTACTGGCCCTCGCACTGATCGTGGTTTTAGTTCAGCAAATTGGCTGGACGCCCGTGATGAACAGCCTGGCGCAACTGACCCTGGTCGACCTTGTGTGGCTCGGGCTACTGCAACTGCTTACCCTGACGGCCACTGCCAAAGCCTGGCATCTGCTCTTGTTACGTCAGGGTGCCCAGTGTCGCTTTTCTTTAGTGCTGGCCTGCCAACTGGCCGGACAGTGGGTGGAAAGCCTGACCCCCTCCTCCAAACTGGGCGGAGAGGCGGCTCGAGTTTATTTACTCAAACAGCATTCCACCTTGAGTTATAGCCAGATCACGGCCTCCATGCTGGTCAGCAAACTCTTGTCACTGGTTCCTTTTCTGCTCATTTGTTTGATTTTACTAGCGATCAGCCTGTGGTACTGGAGTCTCCCCTGGCTGGTCTATGTGAGTTTTGCGGGTCTTTTTAGTGTTGTCTTTCTGCTCTGTGCTTTTGTTATCTGGCCTCAAGCCGCCGATCAACTATCCAGCCGCTGGGTCAAGCGGCCCGATTCAACACTGGCAAAATCACTGAGTGTCCTCAGCCGGGTGGCCAATCAAAGTCGCCAACTAATGCGTGGCGGCCTTCCCGCCAGCCCAATCATTCTTTCCACTTTTGTATGGCTGGGTTATCCACTCAAAGTTGCGCTGGTGACCTGGTCACTGGGGTTACCCACCCCCTGGCTGCTCATCAGTCTGGCCGTCTTTGTCGCCTACTTGATCAGCATGCTGCCGCTCTTGCCCGGTGGTTTAGGTAGCTTTGAAGCAGGCATGACCCTGGTACTGACCCTCGGCGGATTCAACCCTGCCGAAGCGCTGGCAATCAGCTTAACCACACGTTTATTCACTTTTTGGCTGCCCTTGCTTCTCTCTGGCCTGGCCAGCCTGACTTTTTTTCTACCCAAGCATTGGAACAAGTATGCTGAACCCCTTGACTCATCTCGACACTGAATCCAGCCGCCCTCAACCCTTATTGAGCCTACGCCCCGGTCAAGTGGGGCGTGTGCATCAGGCACCCGATTTACCGATGCTGGCCGCCCTCGGTGTCCGCCAGGGCAAACAGCTCCACTATGTTTCCCGCAGCCTGTGGCAAGGCCCATTGCTGTGCCGTGTTGAAGGGCGCACCTTTGCGCTGGACCAGGCATTGGCTGATCAGATTCAGCTGATTGAGGTGGTTGAATAATGTCGCAAGAACCGCTGCGCCTGCTGCTTGTAGGCGCGCCTAATATCGGCAAAAGTGTCATTTTCAACCAATTAACCGGGCGTAACGTTTATGTCGCCAACTATCCAGGTGCCACCGTTAGCTATCACTCAGCTCCGCTGGCAGGCATGCCCTTTCCTGCCCAGTTGGTCGATGTTCCTGGCATCTACTCACTTGATGCTTGCAACGAAGCCGAAGCGGTCGCGCTCAACCTGCTCACAGGTCGAGACATCCACGCGGCCAGCAGCCATTGTGATGCGGACGCACAAGAAACCCAGCTAAACAGCGCGCTCCCGGCTGGTGTGATTTTTGTTCTGGATGCCTGCAACCTTGAATCCAGTCTCTACTTGCTGCATCAGGTCGAAAAGCTTGGACTCCCCCTGCTTGTGCTGATTAACCGGCTGGATCTTGCCCAGGAACGCGGACTGAATCTCGATTTAAAGACCCTGGCCAGCGCATTAAATGCACCGCTGATCCCCTGCATTGCAATCCGGTCAAGCAGCTTTCAGCCGGTGCGTGAGGCCTTGAGTCATTGGGTAGAACAGCTTTCTTTGTCCGACCCTCAGCCACCAGCCTGCCCTCAGCCCCACGATGTCGCTGCAGAGGGTTGGAGTTGGGCCAGTGAAGTGGCCAAAAAAGTCAGCCAGCCTGCTCGTCAAATGACCTCAAGAGAAATCTGGGGGGAGCGTCTCTCCCGCCCCTGGCCCGGTCTTTTATTTGCGCTGCTGATTCTGGCGGCCTGTTTTGGCCTGGTCGTTGGGCTGGGCATGGGTTTACGCCAACAGGTGTTATTACCGATTGTGCGTGGGTACCTCTTGCCCATGATCAGCCTGGGTGTCGAGGCAGTGGTTCCGCCCGGCTTTTGGCGCAATGTCATCATCGGCGACTTTGGCTTTCTGGTGAAAGGGATAGAGTGGCCCTTCACCCTGGTACTGCCCTATGTTTTCTCCTTTTATCTGACTCTGGGGTTGCTTGAAGACTCGGGCTACCTGGCACGGCTGGCCAGTTTGATTGATGGCGTTTTAAAACGCATCGGCTTATCGGGTGTTGGCATCATTCCACTGTTGATCGGGTTTGGTTGTGGCATTCCCGCCATCATGGCCAGTCGCTCACTGTCTTCTCACAAACAGCGGCTGATCGTGACCTTCATGGTGTGTATCAGTGTGCCCTGTATTGCGCAAACCGGTGCCTTTATTGCCATGTTTGCAGAACAGTCCGTGTGGCTGGTTCTGGCGATGGTCGGCTTTGTATTAACCCTGCTCACCTTGACAGGACAAGTCCTTGCTCGCCTGCTGCCGGGCGAACTCCCACCAACCCTGATTGAGATTCCCGATTTACTGGTACCCCAGTGGTCATCACTGGGGGCCAAGCTCTGGCTGCGAGTTCGTGGTTTTCTCAAAGAGGGCGCCATCCCCATGTTTTATATCATCGGTGTGGCCGCCATCCTCTACGAGTCCGGCGTCATGGTGGTGTTTTCCAATTTGATGAGCCCGCTGGTGGTGGGTTGGCTGAACCTGCCTGCTGAGGCAGCTACCCCGTTGATTCTTGGCATCATGCGCAGAGAGCTCACGGTTCTCCCTTTGCTTGAACTGTCCCTCACCAGTCTACAGATCTTTACTGCTGGTGTGGTTGCCCTGCTGTATGTGCCCTGTGTTGCCATTGTAGCTACTGTTGCACGTGAGTACTCACTACGCCTTGCGCTGGGCATCGTTTTGCTGACGCTGATTCTGGCTTTTGGCATCGGCGGTTTAGTCGCACAAACACTGGGTTACTTAGGTTTTTAACATGCCATTGAACGAACTGCCACTCTGGTCCCAATGGTTGATTTTGCTATCAACCTGCATGCTGACACTGGCTTTTTCTCTGCGTCGACTATCCCGCCCTTCGACTCACTGCCAGGGTCAGTGCCAAGGATGTGATAAACTGGCCGGCTCTAAAGAGAACTCAAACAGGTGTCAGCATGGCCCGACTTTTATTGCGTCTGAGTCAAGTACCCGAAGATGAAGCTCAGGCCGTTCGCGAGCTGCTGGATCAGGCAGGCATTGATTTCTATGAAACCCAGGCGGGGCGCTGGCTATTGGGGGTTCATGCGCTCTGGTTAACGCACAACGAAGACGAAGCCGAAGCTCTGGCTCTGCTCAATGCATTTCACCAACAACGCCAGGCCGACGCCTTAGCGCAGCAGGCTGAGCTTGAGTCTCAAGGCATTCAGCCACGCTTCATTGATCGCCTGATCACTCAACCCTTGAGTATTATCTGGCGCTTAGTGGTGATTCTGCTCATTCTCGCCATTGGCTTGATTCCCGTTTTTTGGCTGCTCTTCACTTAAGTGAAACCAACAACGGACTCACACTGCTGAGAAGCAAAGCCACGGCGACCAACTGGAACCATAAACGCTGCATCATGACCGGCCTCCTAAGTTAGGCTGTTGATCATATCCCGAAGAACCAGGCTTTCAGCCTGCTTAGAATCGATACTTGGCGTCAGGCTGAGTGCAAGACGCCCCCAGGCATCAAAAACTTCCAAATAGGTTTGCCAACCCGCCCCCGCCCCAGGTTTACGCACGACAAATGCCTGATCAAGCTGAGACAGCAGCACGCAGGCACTCGCACCTGACCAGCCGGAACAGTCTCGATCCTGCGTTGAACCCAAACGAATGGGTTGACCAGTTAAGGTAGACTGACATCCCTGACTCACCAGGTTAAAAACCAGTTGAGGGCGGTGATTCGGGTTGCTCGGCAACTGAATGACCTGGCGCAACAAGTGCTGAAGGCTGCTGGGAGCAACACCTCGTGCCAGGCCAACATCCAGCCGTGAGATCACTGCCAGATAGTCTCCACCCTGCTGCCCGATCAAGCGGTTCAGGACAGTCCGATCTGGTGCCCGGCGCCATGCAAGACTCAGAGCCTCTGGATCCAAAACCTCCCCGCCTGTTTCTGCCTGGCCAGCTGTCGCAGCAAACAAAGGGCGGCTGGCGTTTTGATAATCGGCAAAAGCGTCAACCAAGCTTGCCCAGGCATCCAGATCCGTGCCTTCAACGGCTTGAACTTTAAGCAACAAATGACCCTGGCGATCAAAGAACTGCAAGCTCAGGTTTTGTGGTTGCTCTCCGGCCTCTTCAACCGCACACCCCCAATACCAATGATCCAGCATCAAAAGTAAACGCCGCTGCCCCAAGCGAAATTGCAGTCCCAGTCGGTGTGGATCATCCAGGTACAAATCCGGTGCAGAGAACTGACCGCGACTGACATGCCAGCCACAAGCATTGACCGTACACACCTCAACTTGCTTCAATGCGGCCAGGCGGTAACAGATCGAAAAAACATCCTGCAAAGGCCAGACTTTTTCTCGCCCAACTCGGCTCGCCTGAATTTCACCTTCGGGTGTCGCCAGCCACTGGCTCCATGCCCGCATGCCCGCCTTAGGATGCGCTTCTCGCACCCCTTTTAGCGCCAAATACAAAGGATGGTTTTTCATTCCTTTATGATGCAACAACTCAACCTGAGCATTCATTCCAGACCTCCTGCAGTCGCCTTCAGACTGACATAGAGGGTGCGGCTGGCGATTTGGCTTGCAAAAGCACCCTATGATTAAAATCAAAACATCACTGACCTCTTTCCTCTTACTTGGTGAGGATCAGCTTGCCACTTCGGGTAATTCTTAAAAGGTAGGTCGCACCATCATGCACGATACGAACCTGTTGATGTGATCCAAAGAGTTCGCCGCTGGTAAAGACCGGCAGCTTAGGGTCATCAACCGGTGAAAACTGAGCATTATTGTGAGTGGATTCAAAATTCATTCATGCATCTCCTACCTGATAACAATAGGAAAACACAAATGAGAACGATTGTCAATAACAGTCGATAAATTATTCGATTGGAGGTGCCTGATAAAGATGCTGCAATAAGGCCTCCAGCCATTGCCAGCCCCGCCAACCTGACTGCCCCTGAACCAGCAGCACAACCTGCCAGGTGCGCCCGGTGTGATCATTGACATAACCAGCCACCGCCTGAACTCCATCCAACTGCCCGGTTTTTAATCGCCCCTGACCTGCCAGAGGCGAATCCGTCCAGCGCTGCTGCAACGTCCCATCCTCAGCAATCAGTGGCAGTGCGGTCATCAGCTCAGGGAAATAGCGACTGTCCTGCATCTGCACCAAAGCCAGGCCTAACTGATTCAGGGTGATTCGTGACTGGCGGGACAAACCCGCACCATTTTCTAAAAAAATCGCCTCATCTCCACCCAGGCGCTCAGACAGCCATTGTGCGCTGCCTTTTTGTGCAGCCGTCAGATCATCTTCGGCTAAATCCCGCCACAAGCGCGCCCCCAGGTTTAAAAACAACTGGCGCGTGACCGGATTGTTGCTCCATTTATTCAATTGCCTCAGGGTTTCGGATAGCGGCAAGGACTCATGAGCCGCCAGCTCACGCAGCGGCTGGATATCACCATCCTCAGCGACGCGCACCACGCCACCCAACCGGCCACCCAAGCCCGCCCAGTGCGTCTGTACAAGCTGTTGAGCATAAACTGCCGGAGACTGCCAGTGCCCCCAAAGGGTTGTCTCACACCCCAAAGGAAGATTGTTTTGAACACTCAATTCAAGCTGGGTCTCGGTATGGTTCAGTGTTGTCCAGGCCGGACGAGGCACCTCATCACATGGTTGATCAACCACACCGGCCTCAGACCAATCCACCTGCAAATTTAGAGTCGCTGGCGTCACCCAGGCCATCACACCCAGATCGGGATCATGACGCAGTTGAATCCGGTGAAGATTAAAGTTGATCAAATAAGGCGAAGGCGGCACTAAAAAAGGCGCATGAGGATTGCGGCCGCGATCTGAAAAGTTTAAAGCCTCCGCCTCCGGCCAGTTGAAAAATCGGCCATCCAGTATCCAGTCTCCGGTGATTTCTCGAATTCCCTGCGCTCTCAGGTCACTCAACAAATACCAGAGCGCCTGCTCACTGAACAGCGGGTCACCATCGAAACGAAGGTACACATCACCCACCCAGCGATCATCTTGGCGATACCCCTCGGCCATCACAGCTGTTTGCCACTGAAAGGACGGGCCCAGCGTTTCCAGCGCGATCCAACTAGTCAGAATTTTCTCCAGAGAAGCCGGTGCAACTGGAATCTCAGCCTGATGCCGCAAAACCCCTTGCGGCTCATCAACGAGCTCCAAACGGACATACTGGCGATTCATCGGAATTGACTGCACCACCGGCACTTGCTGCATCCATTCACGCAACCCGTCGGCAGAATAAACCGGCTGGCTGACCAGCCACACTAGACAACCCAAAATTAAACGACGCACAAGCCCCTCAATCCATCATAAAACGGTCATAGCTTAACCAGACTTGATATGAGTGCCTAGATTCAATGAAAAAAAAGCCGCCCCAAAGGAGCGGCAATACTTGCTTGATGATGAGGAGAACCTAAAACATGTTGGGAACCTGAATTCCTGAAACACTGTTTTTGGTTAGGGCTTCTCAGCCCACAAATCAATGATAGTCGTTCTCATTTGCATTGACAGCCCTTTTTTGGCTAAAAAACTTCTTGACACCAATCTATTCGATAAGCATTATTATTTGCATTGTTATTTGCGTGAGAATCTTTCTATGTACGTTTGTGTTTGCCACGGCATTACAGAAAGCCAAATCATGGAAAGCGCAAGCCAAGGGGCTCGCCATGTACGTGATCTACATCGCCACCTCTCGCTAGGAAGCCAGTGTGGCAAGTGCGTTTGTAGCGCACGTGAACTGCTGCAAGCCCAACAGAATTTCGATTTATCTCTCGCGGTAAAAGCAGGCTAACTTCTGTTATCCTTGCCAACCCTTCCGATACTGCCTAAGCTTTACTGAAGCCTGGGCAAGCCACCTTATGTCTTTAGCCAGCCTAGGTTTTCTTCGGATCAACCGCTAAGGTAAATGGCTATGCAAGGTGACAAAAGCATCATCCTTCTGCTCAACCAGGTACTCACCTGGGAGCTTACTTCCATCAATCAGTACTTCCTTCATGCAAGAATCTTCAGCAACTGGGGGCTGGAGAGGCTGAATCGCGCCGAGTATAAAAAATCGATTCTCGATATGAAGCAGGCTGACCGCTTGATTGAGCGCATTTTGTTTCTTGAAGGGCTGCCTAATTTACAGCATTTAGAGAAGCTAAGAATCGGCGAACAACCCGCCGAAATGCTGCAGTGTGATCTGGCACTAGAAAACATCCAGGTTGCGCAGCTAAAAGAAGCCATCCAAGCCTGTGAGAAGGCACAAGACTATGTCAGCCGACAACTTCTGGAAGAATTGCTTCACGAAGAAGAAGAGCAGGTTGACTGGCTTGAGACTCAACAGCAACTGATTGAACAGCTGGGGCTGGAAAACTATCTGCAAGCCCAGGCAGGAGGAGAATAAGTTGACTGCTCCCCTCCCTGAAGGAAGGGGATTCCCAATTCACTGAGAACCGGACACAGGTGCTTGACCTATGCCACTTACATTCTCTCCAAGGGCTAACACCGCCAGCCCGGCGGCTTTAA
>SKHR01000105.1 GCA_007116865.1 Marinospirillum sp.
AGCATTGGTAATGCTTGGCGTTTCAGGGTTATCTCATTCGGATGTAAATCTTTATCTAGGGTTGTCAGGCGGCTTCCAAGACGTGAGTGTTGAGTTAACGGAAGAAGACGGTCTCGACGTATTTAGTAGCGATGGAATAGCTATGTCTGGTTTTTCCGGGAGCCTTTTTGCCGGCTTGCGGGTTTATACAGGGAGTGGGATTTTTATTGGTCTTGAAGGAGGCTTGGATTTAAGTGGGGCGGAGCATTCTGCTAGGGCAGAGATAGATGATGGTTTTGGAGATATCCAGATTTTTGATAGCACATTAGAGCTGACCAGATCTTATGGGGTGGGGGCGGTTATAGGTAGGCAGATCAGTGCGGACACAGCTCTTTACAGCCGTCTTGGGTACCAGAGGTCACGATTTAAGTTGACAGAGAGCCTTGATGGTGTCTCGTGGTCAGGCTATGAAGACTTTAATGGAGCTAGACTTGGTTTAGGTATGGAAACACGGTTACATGATCAACTTTTTTTGCGATTTGATTGGAGCTACACCAAGTACGAAAGTAAGTCTGGCGGAGGGCTGAAATTGCAGCCTGACGAGAGGAATGCTCAAGTCGGGTTTTTTTACCTGTTCTAAAGAACCACTTTGTGTCTGTAAAAAAAGCTACTGACTATGCTGCAGTAGCTTTTTAAGTGTTGATCTTGCAAAATTTAGATGCTTGCTGCTTCAAATTGGTCGGTTAGGGTTTTGAGGGGTGTGCATGTATATCGAATTTTGCGGTGCGGCGCAGGAAGTGACAGGTTCTTGCCATCTGTTACAGGTGGGGCGGGCGACAATTCTGCTGGATTGCGGGTTGATTCAAGGCGGTGGCAAGGCAAAGGATGGTGAGGCGAACAGTCAGGATTTTCCCTTTGATCCGGCCAGTATTGATGCGGTGGTGCTGAGTCATTCGCATCTGGATCATTCCGGCCGTATTCCTTTGCTGGTCAAGCAGGGGTTCAAGGGCAAGATCTATACTCAAAGAGCCTGCCAGGAAATGTGCCGGGTGATGTACAAGGACGCTGCCTATATTCAAGAGCGCGATGCGGTAACTCAAAACCGTAAACGTGCGCGCAAACACCTGCCGCCGATTGAGCCCCTATTTGATCAGGAAGATGCTGAGAAAGCCCTGCGTCTGTTCCGCGGCATGGACTACGAGCAGCCATTAAAAATTGCCGAAGGGGTGGTGCTCACGCTGTTTGATGCCGGGCATATTCTGGGTTCAGCCATTGTGCAGCTCGACATCCATGCGCAGGATATTCAGCGCCGAGTGGTGTTCACCGGTGACCTGGGGCATGCCGGCGCGCCGATTCTGCGTGATCCGACCTATTTGACCCAGGCCGATGTGGTGCTGATGGAAAGCACCTATGGGGCGCGCTGTCACCGTAGCTGGGAGGCCAGCTTTGCTGAAATGGCCGAAGTGCTGGCTCAGGCCAAAGCCGATGAAGGCAATCTGTTGATTCCGGCCTTCGCGGTGGGGCGCACCCAGGAGCTGCTGTATCTGTTTGCCAAGCACTTTGATGAGTGGGGGCTGGGGGACTGGCAGATTTATCTGGATAGCCCGATGGCGATTGAAGCCACCGAAGTGTATGCCGCGCATAGCGAACTTTACGATGAAGAAACCGCGGATCTGTGGCGTCGTCATCAGTACAAGGATTTATTGCCAAATTTGCAGGTGACCCGAACCCCGGATGAGTCGCTAACCATCAACGAAATTCGTTCAGGCGCGATCATCATCGCTGGTAGTGGCATGTGTGAAGGCGGGCGCATCCGTCATCATTTGAAGAATCATGTCTGGCGCTCTGGCAACCATCTGGTGTTTGTCGGGTTTCAGGCGCGCAATACCCTGGGACGGCGTTTGGTTGAAGGGGTAGAGTCGATTCGACTGTGGGGGGAAGACATCAATGTGGCCGCCAAGGTACATACCATCAACGGTTTTTCTGCTCATGCAGACCAGCAGGGGTTGATCGACTGGTATCGCCACTTTGAGGGTGCACCGGAACTTTTGTTGGTACATGGGGAGATTGAGGCGCAGCAGGCGTTGATTGAAGCGATCAAACCCTACGCGCGTGCTCGCGCACCAGAAGCCGGAGAGCGTTTGGATCTGGTCCACCCTAAAAAGGCTTTGTATCGAGATGACTGAGGTGGGGGCGTGTGCGGATCGAATCAGCTAAAAGCAAGCAACAAGGAGGTTGCTGTTTGGTGCCCAGGAGAAGACTCGAACTTCCACGGCCTTTCGGCCACTGATACCTGAAACCAGCGCGTCTACCAATTCCGCCACCTGGGCACAGCAATAATACAGCCAGTGTTGAACCGATGGTGCCCAGGAGAAGACTCGAACTTCCACGACCTTTCGATCACTGATACCTGAAACCAGCGCGTCTACCAATTCCGCCACCTGGGCAGTTCAACAGGCGGCTATTCTACAAAGAATTTGTTGGAGTGCAAGCACTTTTTGGTGGGATCAACGTGCTAGACTGCAACAAAATTGATTATTTATTTGTGCATTCAACAGGAACCGCCTATGCGAGCCACTTGGCCACTGAACAAGGACCCTCAAGCAACCACTGAGGCCACCCGTTATTCTGCACCGATTCCTAGTCGGGAATACATCCTCCAATGCCTGGAGGAAGCTGGTCGCCCGATGACACATGAGCAGTTGTGTCGTGCCTATGGACTGGATGACCCGGATGCGATTGAGGCCCTGAGACGGCGTTTGATCGCCATGAC
>SKHR01000060.1 GCA_007116865.1 Marinospirillum sp.
TGGACTTCTTCGAAACTGGGAAGTGGCTCTTCTTCAACCTGATTGTCCGTAGTCAGGAGCAACACCAGCCCCAATAGCAAACAGGTCAGAGAAAAACTGAGCAGCAAAACCTGAAAAGGGTGGCGAAAGAGATAAACCAGTTTTTTATGCATCAAATTCAGGCCGGCTGCTAAAAAAGAAGGCAATCTAGCAGCTGCCCTATGAGCGGTCAAGGCGACACAAAACCGCTAGATGAGTTCCAAAGGCTGGCATAAACGCACCAAATCCGCCAAAGAGTCCGCTTGCATTTTGCTCATCACTTTACTGCGATGGACATCAACGGTTTTGGGACTGATAAACAGCCGGTCTGCAATCACCTTGGCCGGTTCACCTTTGAGCAGCAGTGACAGCACTTCTTGCTCTCTTGGCGTAAGGCAGGCATAACGCTCAACCAGCTCGTTGTATTGGCTGGCTTGCAAAATCGCATGCTGATTTTCATTTAGCGCTCTTTGAATGCAGTCAATCAGCTGCTGATCATTAAAAGGCTTTTCAAAAAAATCGAACGCGCCAGCTTTCATGGCACTCACAGCCATCGCCACATCACCATGCCCAGTGAGCAGAATCACGGGCAAACAAGGGTCGAGTGTTTTGAGATGTTTTTGTAGTGCCAGCCCACCCATTCCCGGCATGCGGACATCAAGCAACAAGCAGCCAGGTGTTTTTGGAGAGTAGGCCTCCAGAAAGCGCTGCGCATCTGCATAACCCTGAGCATCGATACCCACCGAGCCCAGCAACCAAGCCAGCGATTGGCGCACCTGTTGATCATCATCGACGATCCACACCTGTGGGTTATCGGTCATTGGCATTCTCCGTTGGTCCTTTAAATCCTGGTAATATCAGCAGCGCTTCTGCTCCACCAGCGGGATGGTCGTGCAGCATCAGTTGCCCGTGATGCGCTTCGGCCAGGGTTTGACTCAGGCGCAGACCCAGGCCCATGCCTTCAGGTTTGGTGGTAAAAAATGGATCAAACAGGTGGGACTCAATTGCTTTGGGGATTCCAACCCCTGTGTCGATCACATGAATCGCCACCCTGTCCTGAATCTCTGTCACCCGCAAGCTAAGTCGACGTTGGGGCTGTGCCTGCATTGCATCGACCGCGTTAGCCAGCAGGTTTACTAAAATCTGCAAAAGCTGGACCCGGTCACCCTGTATCAGCCAGTCGGGTGGACAGGGCGAATAGTCCAGTTCCACTTGATGCTGCCTAAAGCTTGCCTGCATAAATTCCAGCGCCTCAACCAGCAGCGGGTGCAGTGCAATCACCTCCGTGTTGGGTGTTTCTTTACGCAAGAATGCACGCAGGTTCTTAATGATTGAACCCGCCTGCTCCCCCTGAGCGGCGATCAGCTCGCTGGCCTGCAGCAATTTGTCTCGATGCTCGAAATCAGCTGCCTGGGGGGTGTTCAGATAACGATAACAACCATTGGCGTAGTTGACGATCGCGGTCAGTGGCTGGTTCAACTCATGCGCCAGCCCTGCGGCCAGCTCACCCATCAGTGCAAAACGCGACAAGTGCAGCAGCTCACTCTGGCGCTGGTGAGCGGCGGCTTCTGCCTGGCGCTGCTCTTTAAGCGACTGATCCAACTCACGAGTTCGCCGTCGAACCAGGTATTCTGCCCTCAGGTGGTGCATGAAACCCAGCAACATGAACAGCATCAAGCCCAACAGCCAAAACCGATACTGGTGCACAAAAGCAGCGAAAGGATTCAATGGAAAAGCGGCAAACGGGCCCAGTCGTAAGCGCTCAAATACATCGTACACCGGCCGGTAGGAAAGCGGTGCCGCCCACTTGTAAGCAACCCCTTGCGGAGTTTCGACCTGAACCTGTAGCAGCACCTGTAGCACCTGCCGCGCCAAGTGCGGGTCGGTGGTCCCCAACTGCAAAAAAGGCCAGTCGGGATACAGGGGGGTCGACACCCAGCAGGGGTGGTTCGGTAGCTGTAAATCAATGACCGGGCGATAGTCTGACTGCACCAGTTTTCCTTCTCTGGCCAGGCTTTCCAATAAACAGCTTCTCAGGATGATGGCGTCAACCTGACCCTCATCCAGTATCTGGATTAAATTTTCCATTGGAAAGCCGGTAAAAACCCATTGCCCGATGTCACGCTGCACGTTCAACCCTGCACGCTCCAGCTTGTCGCGCACCAACTGAAATCCACCAAAAGCATCCGCAGAAACTGCACCAATGCGCCGATCCTTGAGATCGGTCCAATCCTGAATGGAGTCAGCTTGTGCCAGAGTGACCACAACAGAACCCACCACCTGAAGTGGTGGATCAAGATCTGGCGCTTGCAGGGTGGCGATTGGAGACACTGAATAGCGGTCGTTCAATTGCACATAGTGACCTGGATTGGTCATCACAAAATCCACACGCCCTTCTGCAACCGCTTGTTCAAGCTCTGCCAGGGGTAAAAACTCCACCTCAAAAACATGATCAGGCAACTGATTTCGCAGAGCGATGAGCGTGGGTTCCAGGGTTGTTTCTATGGCTTCAGCGTCGCGCCAGGCCAAAACACCCAGCGTGATATCGCGCGCACTGGCCGATAGACTTGAACTGAGCAGCAGCGCAAAAAGGCATCCTTGTATCCAGTAGTGGGGAGCAGCAAAACCCAGCATCAGACAATCCTAAACATAGAAGTCATTTGCTACCTTAACGGAAAGCCAGGGCCGGATCAAAGAACAAACATGGCAGGCGACTTAACTGCCCCGCCTCTGTTAAACTGCGGCTATTTTTTATGGCTTTTTGCAGGAGTCGATTCCCGTCATGAGTGAACAACCACATCCAGCTGCCGATGCCGATAAACTTTGGGGCGGGCGCTTTAATGAGCCCACCGACGCGTTTGTCGAGCGTTTTACTGCGTCGGTCACCTTTGATCAGCGGCTTTACAAGCATGATATTCAGGGTTCCATTGCCCACGCGACCATGCTGGCCAAGGTGGGGGTGCTCACCGACGCCGAACGCGATGCGATCATTGAGGGTTTGCAGTCCATTGAGGCGGAGATAGAGGCCGGGCGTTTTGAGTGGTCGATCCTGTTGGAAGATGTGCACATGAACATTGAATCTGCACTGACCCAACGCATCGGCATTGTCGGCAAAAAACTCCACACCGGGCGCTCACGCAATGATCAGGTGGCTACCGATGTGCGTCTTTACCTGCGCGATGCGATTGACCTGAGCGCCAGCGAATTGACGCGCCTGCAAAGCGGCCTGATCGAGTTGGCGCAGCGCGAAGCCGAGACCATCATGCCGGGCTTCACCCATTTGCAAACGGCCCAGCCAGTGACCTTTGGGCACCATCTACTGGCCTGGAATGAAATGCTGCAAAGAGACTATGAGCGCCTGATGGATCTGCGCAAGCGGGTCAATATTCTGCCCTTGGGCGCGGCAGCTTTGGCCGGCACCACCTACCCGATTGATCGCACCTTCACCGCTGAGCTGCTGGGCTTTGACCGTGCCAGTGAGAACTCGCTGGATTCGGTTTCGGATCGTGATTTTGCGATCGAATTTACCAGCTTTGCCAGCCTGCTGCTCATGCACCTGTCACGCATGAGTGAAGAGCTGGTGTTATGGACCAGCGCTCAGTTCAACTTTATTGATCTGCCCGATCGCTTTTGTACCGGCAGCTCAATCATGCCGCAAAAGAAAAACCCCGATGTGCCTGAGCTGGTGCGCGGTAAAAGCGGCCGGGTCTTTGGTCACTTGATGAGCCTGCTCACCCTGATGAAGTCCCAGCCCCTGGCCTACAACAAGGACAATCAGGAAGATAAAGAGCCGCTGTTTGATGCGATTGATACGGTTCAGGGCTGCTTGCGTGCCTTTGCCGACATGGTGCCTGCACTGGTCCCACGACGTGAAGTCATGCGCGAAGCCGCCCGTCGTGGTTTTGCCACCGCAACCGATCTGGCGGATTATCTGGTACGCAAGGGCGTGGCTTTTCGGGATGCGCATGAGATTGTTGGCAAGTCCGTCGCCTACGGGGTTGAGCAGAATAAAGATCTGGCCGACATGTCCCTGGCTGAGCTGCAGGTATTTTCATCACAGATTCAGGCTGATGTGTTTGATGTATTGACCCTAGAAGGCTCGGTAGCAGCCCGTGACCATCTTGGCGGCACTGCACCGAATCAGGTGCGTGCGGCAGCAACTCGTGCGCGCAATCGCCTGCGTCAACGCAGTGGGCAGGCCGACTGATGCTGCGCCGATGCATCGCTCTAGCTCTTTTCGCCAGCGCCTTGCTGCTCGCTGCCTGCGGTCAGAAGGGTGACCTCTATTTGCCGCTGGATGCCTCTGAAACCCTGATTCAATTACCAAGCGAAAACCATGGACCACTTTCAATATCGTGATGGCGAGCTTTTCGCCGAAGATTTACCACTGCAAAGTCTTGCCAATGACTTTGGCACGCCTTTGTATGTTTACTCACGCGCCACCCTGGAGCGCCACTTTCGTGCCTACAGTGATCCGCTGACCCAGCATCCGCACCTGATCTGCTATGCCGTCAAGGCCAACTCCAGCCTGGCCCTGCTCAGCCTGCTGGCACAGCTGGGCGCGGGGTTTGATATTGTCTCGCGTGGGGAGCTGGAGCGGGTACTGGCCGCGGGTGCCGATCCTTCGCGGGTGGTTTTTTCCGGTGTGGGCAAACAAACTCACGAGATCCAGCGCGCACTGGCATTGGGCATCAAGTGTTTTAATGTGGAGTCCATTCCTGAGCTGGAGCGGATTCAACAGATTGCTGAACAGATGGGTGTGAAAGCACCGATCTCTTTACGTGTGAATCCGGATGTAGACCCGCAGACCCATCCGTATATTTCCACCGGCCTGAAAGCCAACAAGTTTGGCATCGGCTTCGAGCTGGCATTGGCGGTTTACCGTCAGGCGGCTCAGATGGACCACCTGCAGATTGTCGGGGTGGATTGTCATATCGGCTCGCAAATCACTCAGTTGGCGCCCTTTTTGGATGCGCTGGATCGCCTGTTGGTACTGGTGGGTCAGCTCGCCGATGAGGGCATCCACCTGCAGCATCTGGATCTGGGTGGTGGCCTGGGTGTGCGTTATAACGATGAAACCCCCCCGCTGCCCAACGAGTATGTCGAGGCCCTGCTGACGCGTTTGGGTGATCATCGTTTTGAACTGATTTTTGAGCCAGGCCGAGCCATAGCCGCAAATGCCGGTGTGCTGCTGACCCGCGTGGAATATCTGAAAGAAGGCCAGGAAAAACACTTTGCCATCGTTGATGCAGCAATGAACGACCTGCTGCGACCCGCGCTTTATGGGGCCTGGCAGGCGATTGTGCCCGTGGTTCCGCGTCAGGGCCCTGAGCGCTTGTGGGATATTGTTGGCCCCGTGTGCGAAACCGGTGACTTTCTGGGCAAGGATCGCAGTCTGTGTTTGCAGCCGGGTGACCTGCTCGCAGTACGCTCCGCTGGTGCCTATGGCTTCACCATGGCCTCGAACTACAACAGCCGCAACCGCCCAGCAGAGGTGTTGGTTGATGGAGCTCAGCGCCACCTGATTCGCCAGCGTGAAAGTTACGAACAACAGATGGCCGGTGAAATCATCCCGCCCCTGGCTCAGGAATAAACGGCCATGTTATTGCACTTCACCAAGATGCACGGCCTCGGCAATGACTTTATGGTGGTTGATCTGATCAGCCAGAAAGCCCGCCTAAGACCAGAGCAAATCCGCCGCCTGGCTGATCGTCACTTCGGTATCGGCTTTGACCAGTTGCTTGCAGTTGAAGCCCCAAGGTTGCCAGAGGCGGACTTTCGTTATCGAATTTACAATGCCGATGGCTCAGAAGTGGAAAACTGCGGCAACGGTGCTCGCTGCTTTGCAGTTTTTGTGCGCGACAAAAAACTCACCCACCAGACCCGCATCAAGGTCGAAACCCTGGGCGGCCTGCTCACCCTGGATGTTGAAAAAGACGGCCAGGTCAGTGTCGATATGGGATGCCCGCGCCTGAATCCCAGCGAGATTCCCTTCAGCGCCCCGGATCGCCAGCCGAACTACCCGCTGGAAGTTGACGGCCAGACGCTCTCGGTGGGCGCCGTCTCCATGGGCAACCCCCATCTGGTGCTACGGGTTGATAAGATCGATGAAGCCCCCGTTGCAGCGCTGGGGCCAAAACTTGAGTCTCATCCACGCTTTCCCAAGCGGGTCAACGCGGGCTTTCTTGAGGTCATCAGTCGCCAGAAGGGGCGGTTGCGCGTCTATGAGCGCGGAGTGGGTGAAACCCTGGCCTGTGGCACCGGCGCCTGTGCTGCTGTGGTCAGCGGCATTTGCCAGGGCTGGTTTGATCCCCAGGTTGAAATTCAGCTGCCGGGTGGTATTCTCACTATCCACTGGGCAGGGGAAGGCACGCAGGTCAGAATGACCGGCCCGGCACAAAGGGTTTACGAAGGACAAATATACTTATGAGCAAGGACAATCAAGTGTCCGCAGGACTTGATGAAATCAGCGTCGAACAGTGGCTGGCCGCCCATCCTGATTTTTTCAAACAAAGAGAGCGCCTGCTGGCTCAGATGAACTTTGATCACGCCTGCGGCCAGGCCGAGTCCTTGATCCTGCGCCAACTGACCCTGCTGCGCCAACAGCTTGAGCAGATGGATCTTCGCTATCAGCAGCTGTTAGGCAATGCACGAGAAAACGAGGCTCGCCTAAGGCGCACGGAACGCCTGCTGATCGCCCTGATCGAGGCACAAACCACGGAAGAGCTCTATCAAACGCTACAAGAACAGCTGTATCGCCTGTTCCACCTGCCAGAAACCCGTTTGTGGAGTTATGCCCAGATCGACGGCTTGAACGAAGCCGACAAGAATCAAAAAAACCAGCAGCTTAGACTGTTAGGCCAAAAAACTGCTCGCTGCCTGACCCTCACCCCGGAAACCTGTGAAATCCTCGGGCTCAACAAGCAGCAAGAGGGCTCGGCCGCCATCTGCCTGCTGAGTCATACCCGCACCCTTGGGCTGATGGTTTTGGCTCACCGCGAGCCAAGTCATTTTAGCCGCCAGCAGGACACCCTGTTCGTGGAGTACGTCGGCAGCATTATCAGCCGCCTACTGGCAAAAGAGCGTCTGACCTTTAAGCGTCCGGCGATGACAGCGGAGATGAGCGGTCAGGGTTAGCGCCCTGCTGTGCTTGCGGCCACTCCAGCCATGCATTGATCTGTTGCCAAACCGCTTCTCGTCCCTGATTCTTTAACGACGAAAACAGCTGTACCTGTGCACTCACTCCGGCCTCATCCACCACCTGACGAACCTCATTGAGCTGGGCTTTTGCAGCGCCACGTTTGAGCTTGTCCGCCTTGGTCAGCAACAAAAGCAGTGGCAACTGTCGGTAGTGGGCCACTTCAACCAGCTGCCAGTCCAATTCGGTCAAGGGGTGGCGCACATCCATGAGCAGAATCAGCCCGCGCAAGCACTGACGCTCTGTGACATAGTGTCCCAGGTGCTGCCCCCACTCACGACGCATGGCCTCAGGCACCTTGGCATAACCATAGCCGGGCAGGTCAACCAGCCGCCGCTGCTCATCCAGGCTGAAAAAATTAATCAGCTGAGTTCGCCCAGGCGTTTTACTGGTCCGTGCCAGCTGCGCACTGGTGAGGCTGTTCAATGCACTGGATTTACCCGCATTGGAGCGCCCGGCAAAAGCCACTTCCCAGCCTTCATCCTCTGGGCACTCTTTAAGGGTCGGCGCACTTTTAAGATAACTGGCCGCCGTGAAATGTGCTGGGCGCAATGATTCAACCGCTGGCGTTTTGCGGGTGTAAACTATTTTGGCACCCTGAGGTGCGCTTTTTTTCTTTTTTCCGGGTCGCATGGCTCAATCACTGCAAATAAACAAAAGGGATAAGACGACTGGCATTCCAGTTAAGCCAAGCCTTAGCTATAATGCGAAAACTTTTACGGTGATAGTCTATCACTGGAGCTCGGTGGCTGCGATGTCATGTACCGATCGACAAGCCTGCCGATAAACCTGCTTCCTAAGACTAGCAAAATGATGAGACTGGACGAACGATGAAAAAACTACTGATTGGTTTGACTCTGACTGTCAGCGCCTTTGGCCTGGCCCATGCTGGCGGCGATCCGGTTGCCGGCGAACAAAAGGCTGCCGTTTGCGCTGCCTGCCACGGCCCTACCGGGGTCAGCATGGTCCCCACCTGGCCAAACCTTGCTGGTCAGGGCGAGCGTTACCTGACCAAGCAATCGATTGATATCCGTGAAGGCCGCCGTGTGGTGCCTGAAATGGTTGGCATCATCGACATGTTCAGTGACGATGACATTCGTGATATCTCTGCTTTCTACGCACGTCAAAGCGCCAATGTCGGTCAGGCTCGTGCAGAACTGGCCGAAATTGGTCGTGACCTCTACCGTGCCGGTGACCTGGCCAAGGGCATTCCAGCCTGTACCGCCTGTCATATGCCTAACGGTGGCGGTAACGCACCAGCTGCTTTCCCGGCTGTGTCAGGTCAGCATCGCGAATACACCATCGCTCAAATGCACGCCTTCCGTAGTGGCGAGCGGGACAATGACCCCAATGCCATGATGCGCCGCATTGCAGAAAGAATGTCGGATGCAGAAATTGAAGCCGTGGTTGAATACATGTATGGATTGCATGGAACCAACCGCTAAGTACGCGGATCAAAAAGGGGCTGAATGGCCCCTTTTTTCATGAGTAGAGAAACAGCCCATGTCTTTTAAATCCCTGCGCTTTGCCTGCGTTCTATTACTGCTGACCCTGGTCGCACTGCCCGCCTGGGCCAACAACGGTTACAACACCCTGCGGGAACCGGTACGCACGCTGGTCAATCCTGATCAGATTGAAGTGGTCGCGGTTTTTTCCTACACCTGTCCCTTTTGTTATCAGCTGGAACCGCTGATCGAGGTCTGGGCTGAACACCTGCCCGAAGACGTGGTGATTTCCTATATGCCGGCGATTTTCAATGATCAGTGGGGGCACTACGCACGTGCCTACTACATCATGGATTCCCTGGATCAGGTTGACCAGCTACATCTGCGCTTTTTCCGCTACTTCCATGAGGAAAACCAGCGCCCCAACAGCCGCCGAGCCCTGCGTGACTTTTTTGTCTCAGAGGGTGTCAGTGCTGAAGATTTTGACCGCCTATACGATAGTTTTGGCGTCAACAGCCAATACCGCCGTGACCAGGGACGTATTGCCGGTCATGGTTTGACGGGCGTGCCTGCACTGGTGATCGACGGGCGCTACGTGGTCGACGGTCAGTCGGCTCGTGGTCTGGAGAACATGGTGCGAATCGCTGATCGTCTAGTGCGCCAGGTCAGACAAGAGCGGCGCAACGCGGAATAGGTTAGAATTCAGGTAGATCTTCGACCTGCTGCAGGGAAGTGACCTTATGTCGGATTTACCTGAAACGCCTGACACTCACAATACGCCTTCAACCGATTCGGAGACTGCGGAACCCGAGAAGGTTGATGCGCTATTAGAAAGCCGCGAAGCCCGCGAAAAAGAGCGCCGCGCCTGGGAAGAAGCTGAGCGCCAAAAGAAAATCGAGGAGCGTAAAAAACTCGAAGAAGAGCGTCTTGAGCTGGAAAGACGCCACCTGTATCAGCAGCTCGATCACCTCGATTTTTCTTTGCTTTCACTCGAAGACTACCCCACCGACCACGAGCTTTATACCGCGCGCCGTGCCCGCAACCTCTGGTTTGTCACCCTGGGCTCAGCGTTGTTTCTCCTGCTTGCCAGTATTTTCAGCCTGACCAGCGCCTGGATTGGCGGTATTGTCGGCGGCATCATTTTTGTGCTCTGGCTCACTCACGGCTCAGGAATGATCGCGCTTTTTCCTTCACTGAACCGCTATAACGATTTGATTCTAGAGCGCAAGCACCTCAAAAATCAGTGGCGCGAATATGTTCAAACCCTGGAGGGTCAACGCAGCTTTTGCTTTCGTATTTACCCACTGGTTGAGTTCAATGCTCGGCTGGAAGCCCGACGTTTTCGTCGTATTGCGGTGTTATCCCGTGAGCACCACCTGCTCGGTCAAATCAAAAGCCTCAAGGATGCCGCCATCCTGGCTGAATACTTCAAAGAAGCCCAGCGCGCTTACCAGGAGCTGTTACTCAGAGAAAAAGAAGACGCCCTGGCTGCTGCCATGGCACCGAACGAGGATTCAACCGAGGCGACTAACAGCACCAGCGAAGCCAGTGCTGAGTCCGCACCCGCGAACAGTGATTTGCCACCCGCCAGCGAGACCTAAAGGGGTTTCAGGCCCACCTTGATGATCTGATCGCCTTCCACTTCAACCACCACCCAGCGGATGCCATGCCATTCCATTTGGTCACCCACCACAGGGTGCCCACCAAA
>SKHR01000257.1 GCA_007116865.1 Marinospirillum sp.
TGAGCTGCTCGACCAGCCAGGTGTAGGTAGCGGCCGCTTCATCCTGTGCCAGATCGCCGGTCAACACCAGCAGGTCCGGCTGCCAGGCCTGCAATTCAGGCAGCAGTGTCAGCAATCGCTGCCGGGTATCCACGCCTCGATAGTCGCCACCCTGAGGCTGCAACAGGTGGAGATCGGTGATTTGCGCCAGCTTGAAGGGCTTCATGTGCGCTGTACTGCCTGTTGTTGTTCACGATAGTTGGCTTGCAACCATTGCAGGCCAATCAGGCTCATGGCGTTGGCAGCACGCCCTTGTTGCGCCTCTTGCCAGGCTTCCTCACGCGGCAGCACCCAAACCCGGGTTTCTTCTTGCTCTTCTGCCAAGCCAAAAACCCCGCCAACCCCCTGAGTATCCACTGGCGCATAAAACAGGATGATTTCTTCATCACAACCGCCGGGGCTGGAAAAATAACGCGCAATCTGGGTCAGGGGGCCGAGTGTCAAACCGGCTTCTTCCATCGCTTCACGTCGGGCAACCGCAGCGGGTGTCTCGCCTTCCGCCACCATCCCAGCAATCAACTCCAGCAGCCAGGGCCCCTGCGCATGATGCAAGGCACCAGGACGAAACTGCTCCACCATAACCACGGCATCGGCCTGGGGATCATAAGCCAGAACCCCCACTGCCGGGCCGCGATACATGACCTCTCGTTGCAGGCCTGGTGTCCAGCTGCCATCAAAGCGCTGATGACGCAGGTGCAAACGGTGCATCGAAAAAAAGCCCTGAAACACGCATTCATCCTGTTCAAGCGTCCACTGCATTTCTGGGTTAAAATCGCCACTCATGCTTAGCTACTCAATTGATGATCAAGGGGTTGTATGAAAGGGCGTTACCAGACTCGCTGGAAGGACCCATCGAAAGATCCTCGCGCAGAAGTCAAAACCAACCTCATCACGGCCGAAGGCTACGCCAAACTCCAGTCAACGCGGGACTTTTTATGGCGGGTTCGCCACCCGGAGCTGGCACAAAAAGTCCGAGAAGCGGCGGCTCAGGGAGATCGCAGTGAAAACGCCGACTACACCTATAACAAGCGCGAACTCAATCGAACTCTGTCACGGATCGCCTACCTTGACAAGCGACTCGAAGTGCTCCAGGTAGTCGACCGGCTACCGGCTGATTTGGAGAAGGTTTACTTCGGTGCCTGGGTCACCCTGGAAAGCGAGCAGGGCGAGACCAGCCGCTGGCGGTTAGTCGGCCCGGATGAAGCTGACGCCAGCCGGGGCTGGTTGAGCATTGATGCGCCCAGAGCCCGCCAACTACTGGGTAAAAAACTCGGTGAAGAAATCCTGCTGGAAACCACCGAAGGCCCTCAATGGCATCATATTGAAGCCATTCACTACGAGCTCACTCGCGCTTGAAGCAGTGGCAAGAGTTGATCCAGCGCTTGCTCCAGCTGCCCATTCAAGGCTTGCAGTTCAGTAAAGTCGGCCTGCTGCTTGGCTTTGGCCTCCAGGGTTTTGGCCAACTCACGCGAGGTTTCAGCTCCAAAGGTGGCTAACAACCCTTTCAGGGTGTGAGCTGCGGCAGCCAATGCTGAGTGATCCTGCTGTTCAAGGGCTTGTTGAATATTCTTACGGTGCTGCGGGCACTCGGAAAGAAACATCTCCAGCACCATTTGCAGCAAGGACTCATCACCGCCGACCGCATCCAGAGCTTTGTCCCAGTCATAAATTTCAGATTCATTCATCGGTGGCTCCTGAGTCGTGGATGCTTTTGCAGAGGCACTTGAGGAAACCTGCACATCGCAAAGCAAACTGTCGGCAATCTCTAACAAATCATCCAGTTCGGCAGTTGATTCCGCTGACCTGGGAACAGAAGCTGATCCCTGCGCGGTTTCGATGACTCGTGTGATCTCATCATACAGTTCAACCGGTTTCACGGGCTTGGCGATGTAGCCTTGCATTCCAGCGGCCAGGCATCGCTCTCTATCGCCTTGCATCGCGTTCGCTGTCATCGCCACGATAGGTGTCTGGTTCAGCTCTTGTTGTGACTCATGATCTCGCCAACGCTGAGTGGCTTCAATGCCATCCATCACTGGCATCATCATATCCATCAGCACCAAATCAAAAGCCTGTTGTTTCAGCCTGTCTAGCGCCTCCTGACCATTGGTCGCCAAGGTGACCTGATGCTGGTGTTTCTCAAGCAACTTGAGGGCCAGTTTCTGATTGACCGGGTTATCTTCCACCAAAAGCAAGCGCAGGCCGTGTTGATGACGCGATCCCAGCGGGCGCTGCTCGACCTTGGCATGACGCGCACTGGCACCCAACTGCTGAGTCAAAGTCACTTGCAGTTCATTAAGAATTAATGGCTTGGTTAAGTAATCAGCTAACCCCATATCCCGGCAACGCTGCGCATCACCTCGCTCAGGCGACGAGGTCAGAAGCACCACCGGCAGGGTTTTGAAATCCGGATCCTGCAGCAAACGCTCGGCCACCTGAAAACCGCTCAGCCCCGGCATCTGGGCATCCAGCAACAGCAGATCAAAAGGCTGTTTCTGATCAAAGGCATAACGCAGCTGAAATAAGGCTTCAGGGCCGGAGGTCGCAAAGGCATGCGAAACCCCCAGTTGGGATAACATCGCGGCTAAAACACGACGATTCACGGGTTGATCATCAACCAGCAGAACGCGATAAGCAGAAAGATCCACCGGCTCATTGCTGATCATGGCAGGCGCTGCAGCAATCGGTAGTGTCAGGATCAAACGAAACTCCGTGCCTTTACCCTCCTCGCTAGAGACTTCAATCTCTCCTTCCATCAAGTCGGCCAGTTGGCGCACGATGGAAAGTCCCAGCCCGGTTCCTTCATACTGACGATTGGCTTGTGCATGTACCTGCTCAAAAGGATCAAAGACTTTGCTCAATGCCTCCTGGCTCATGCCAATGCCCGTATCACGGACGATAAAAACAACCCGCGCCTCTGTGCCCTGGGTCTCACACTCAACCCCCAAATACACCTGCCCCACCTGGGTGAACTTGATCGCGTTGCCCAACAGGTTGATCAGCATCTGACGTATCCGCGCTGGATCAGCCTCTACATAACGCGGCAAGTGAGAAGGCATTTCATAACGCAGTTTTAACTGTTTGGCCTGAGCACGATTAAACAGACTGCGCAGGGTTTGCCCCACCAGAGCAGGCAAGTCAAACACCTTAGGCTGTAAATCCAGCTTGCCCGCCTCAATTTTTGACAGATCCAGCAAGTGGTTGATGATTTCCAGCAGGTGTTCTGCAGACAGACGGGCTAAATCAAGGTTTTCCTGCTGCTCTTTCTGCAAGGGTGTGGCCAGCACTAAATCCAGCATGCCGATGATGCCATTCATCGGGGTGCGTATTTCATGGCTCATGTTTGCCAGAAACTGACTTTTCGCCAGACTGGCTGCCTTTGCCACTTCGATTTGATGGTGTAAGCGCGCTTCATTGAGACAATTGCGGCAAAACTGCGCCAGTTTATTCATCAGCTTTTGCAAGGATTGCAACAAAGCCTGAGTCAGTGGTTCACCGCTGCGGGTCAATAACAACGCACCAAAACCCGGCAGATAAAAACGATAGAGTTGCAGAGAGTCCAGTGTGATGTGTGCCGGCGGCTCTTGATCATTCCAGGTGTGGTCGTGCAGTGGCCAGTCAAACAGTGCACGCAGCTCATCCCAGGACTGACGACTGGCAGGATTGCCTGGCAGTGTCAGAACCGGCTGCCAGTCAAGATGGGAGGCTTCATGCTTGTCAAGGAACAGCCCTTGCGCCTGTAACACCTGTCCTTTATTGCAACTCAGACGGCTCAATAAAGTACTTAACACCTGACGCAGCATCTTATGCAAGTCTGACGACTGCCCCATCGACAGAGCAATTTCATATAACACTTCTGTCTCATTGATTGCTTTCACCCGAACCTCACTGGTCTTGTGTCGATGAACTGGTTGGATACCCCTTGGGCAAAGCTTCCGCCAGTTGCTGTAACCAGGTCGCCAGGGAGGCCAAACAACCGGTGACCTTTGGATCCTGACGCAGTTTTTCTACTGACAGACCGGCATCCAGCTGCTGAATCAATTCCGCCATTGGCTGGGCAAGGCTGTGCACTTCCAATAAAGACAGATTACTCCACCAGGACACCAGGTGGGAACGCAGCAAATCTGGGCGATCGCTCTCGAAAGCCTGCTGAAGCTCTTTTAACAGCCCTTGCCCTTGCTCCAGCAAGACAGGTGCCAAGCTATTAAGAATCTCTGCATCAATTTTCTGGTATGACCAGACAAGGTCTGGAGTTTGCGGTGACTTAACCGATTGCGAAGCCACTGGGAGCAAGGCTTGATACAGCTCTTTCAAGCTCAAGGGCCAGGTATGCAGGGCTGCAACACCGAGCTGCTGAGCCCGCTGTAGCTCTCCTTTCTCAACCGCTGGAGACATGACCACCAGATGGGCCTCAGGCCAGCGCTCCAATAGCACCTGCACCAAGGCAAAAGCATCGAAGTCAGGTGGCTGATGTTTGATAAAAATAGCCTGGGGACAAACACTTACTTCTGAATTATCTGCAAGTGCCACAGAGTGGTTAACGGGTGCGAACACCTTGGCACCCAGTGCACTTAACAGGGTTTCATGAACTCGGCGATTGACTGGGTGAGGGTCTAATAACATCACGGATACGCGACCAGTTAATTCAGGTCGGTGGGCGATCATCTTAGCTCTGGCCGGCAGACGCAGCTGAAAGCAACTGCCTTGACCGACTTCACTGGATACTTCAACGACACCACCCATCAGCCGTGCCAGCTGCAAGCAAATCGCCAGACCTAGCCCCGTGCCTCCATATTGGCGTGTAGTCGAAGCGTCCGCCTGGGTGAAAGCCTGAAAAATACTTTCGAGCTTTTCAGGCTGGATGCCAACGCCTGTGTCTTCGACCTGAAGTACCAGGGTTCCCAGGTCTGCTTCATCGGCCTGCCACTGAACACGCACGACGATTTCCCCAGACTGGGTAAATTTGATCGCATTATCGATGAGGTTGTTTGTCATCTGACGCAAGCGATTACTATCAAGATACAGGTTATCTGGCAGGTCTGGTGCTAAATCCCAAACAAACGTCAGGCCTTTTTGATGGCAGCGAATCGCCTGGCTTTTGATGATCGGAGTTAAAAACTCATTGAGCGAAAACTCATGAATATCAATATCCAGCTTGCCTGCCTCGATTTTTGAGAAATCCAGAATGTCGTTGAGCAGACAAAGCAAAGACTCCGCAGACGAGTGAACCAGCTGCAAATAATCTCTTTGTGTCGAATCCAAGGGAGTATCCAGAGCCAGCTCAGTCATGCCTAGAATGCCATTCATCGGCGTGCGAATCTCATGGCTCATGTTGGCTAAAAACTGACTCTTCGCCAGGCTGGCCTGCTCAGCTGCCTGCTTGGCTTCAAGTAGTGATTGGTTCTGCGCGGCCAGACTGGCCTCCATAGACTTTTGCTGGGTGATATCGGTACGAATCGAAATATACTGTTCCGGCCGACCCTTGCGATCAAGAAAGGGCACTACGGTTGCTGCTACCCAGTAGAACTCACCGTTTTTCTTCTGGTTACGTACCTCCCCGTGCCAAACCTGCCCCCCTGCAACGGTTTCCCACAAGTCTTTAAAAAAAGCCTTGGAGTGCAGACCGCTGTTCACCAAGCGATGATTCTCACCTAGAAGCTCGTCTCTGGTGTAACCACTGATTTTGACAAACAGGTCATTGGCATAGGTGATCCTTCCGGCTGCGTCAGTGATGCTGATAATACTATGCTGATCCATTGCAAACTGGCGCTGTCGCAGTGCATCGGCGGTTTTTTCCAGTGCCAGGCTTTTTTCTCGTGCCAGATTAACGGCACCAGTAATGCGCCGATCCATCCACAGTAAAATTCCCGCCCCAAGCAGCAAAAAAGCCAAGATCAGTCCGGCAAATAACGCCAGGCGCTTGTTGCCTCCTCCTTCAAGATCGGTGATCGGCAAGCTCACGACTTGAATGCCACGCACATCTCCGGCTTTCCAGTCACGAAAGGGAGAGTGCGCATGATTGTTGTGACAGGAAACACAGGAAGCCTCTAAAGGAATCGGGGTGGCATAACTCAGCCATGCCTGTCCATCCAAGGTTTCCACCTGATGGAAAGTACCCTGCGAATTAAGCGCAAAATAGTCCAGGGCTTGACGCTCAAAATCGGTCAGCAAACGATCGGCTCGATCAGGAAAAGGGAAGTCACTGACCAGGGATAGCTGAACTCTGGCGTCTTGGTCATTGATAAAGTCAACCAGATCCAGCGTCATGGTCGCAGGAATAGGAATACTGCCGGGCACATCCTTGTAGTTTTCTGTGATCTCAACCCAAGGGTGTCCCATCAAAGGAGAGACCACCACGTCGGAGTAGAAAGCACGGAACTGGGTCAAACTATCGGAGTAAATCTGAGAACTACGCAACAAAGCATCACTTTCAGCACTGCGCGCCAGCCAGCCAGCCAGAGCAATCACTGCAAGCGAAAGCAACAACGAAATCAGCAGTACCCAGTTGCGTAACCGACGATGCTCAAACGGAATATTCAGCGTGGCATTTGGCTCTTTCATTCAGGCGACCACAAGCGCTTTCAGCCGGGGCTAGAGCGCTGACGGAAATGATCCAGGACGGCCCGGGCCAGCTCATCGGCATCAAACTTGGCGATAAAGTTATCCGCACCCACCTTGGCAACCATCGACTTATTAAACACACCCGACAAAGAGGTGTGCAGCAGGATGAAAAGTGATTTCATTTTTTCATTTTGTTTGACCTGACGGGTCAGGGTGTAGCCATCCATTTCCGGCATTTCAATATCTGAAATCATCAGCAGGTATTCTTCTGCCGGATTCACACCCTCATTGACCATGGCAGTCAGATGATCCAATGCTTGTTGACCATCTTTCAATAGCACCGACTCCAGATCCACCTCAGCCAGACAGCGTTTGATTTGATTGCGCGCCACCACCGAGTCATCAACCACCAGCACTTTGCGCGGCACGCTGGACTCCTTCAGTGCGGCAAAATCCTCATTCAGGGATGCACTCATGCTTTCCGAGCTGGGCGTGACCTCAGAAATGACTTTTTCAACATCAATGATTTCAACCAGCTTGTTATCGTAGCGAGTCACCGAGGTGAGATAGTGATCACGCCCCAGACCCTTGGGCGGCAGCAGAATTTCGCTCCACTGCATGTTGACGATATTTTCAATGCTGTTGACTAGAAAACCCTGCATCCGACGATTGTATTCACACACTATGACCTGCTGTTTGAAAGGGTCATCCACCTTGCCCAGGTGGATCGCACTGAGCATATCCAGAATCGGCATCGGGCCATCCATGGTGTTGGCGACACCGACCACATAGGGGTGATGTTTAGGCAGCTGTGTCAGCTTAGGGCAGGGAATAATTTTTTTGACTTTAAAAACATTGATACCGTAAAGCCCGCCGTTTTGCAGGCGAAACAGTAGCAACTCAAGCCTGTTTTCGCCCGCCATTTGGGTGCGTTGGTTGACGTTGTGCAGTAGATTACTCATATAGGCGCATCCCCAAGAACAGCAGACATACCGCCTATTGAACCGCGAAGTGCCTGAGCACGCAAGCTTAATCTAAGCTTAATATGCAAAAAAACCGCCACTTAACCAAGCGGCGGTTTTCCACTCAACCTGGTCGCGTTATTTAAATGCAGCGCCTGATTGAATGCCCAATTTTTTAAAGATCATCACCGCAGGACAAAAACCCGTAAAGCTGGCCTGAATCATGTTGGCACCGATGAACACGGTAAGCCAGAAAAAGGCGGGGTGAACCAGCTGGGTGAGCACCACACTGATCAACACCATGATACCGGCAAACAAAAGCAATGCGCGATCGACATTCATTGGAAAACCTCCGTTTAGTTTATTCTTAATTAGTATAATTTAAGATGAGAAGAACTTGCAACCAGATTTGACTGGCAGGTATCACATCCAAAGCTCAGAAACCGGGGTTTGCGGGGAAAAGCGATGAGCCACCTGGGCCTGCAACAGCTCCGCCGTGGCCAGGGCATCGGTGAGCGCGTGATGCGGACGATAGTAGGGCAGCCCGTAACGCGAGCGGCTGTCTGCCAGACGGATGGAGGGCGGTTTTTTGCCCAGCAAACGCTGCCACCAGGGCAGGCGTTTATCCCGATGCAGGCGGGCCTCCAAAGCCATGGTATCAATCACTGGAAATTGAATACCTTCACCCAGGCGGGCTTTAAGGGCTGCATCTAAAAAGCTGCGCTCGATACCCTGATGATGAACCACTATGACCTGACCGGCCATGGCTCGCAGCAGATCATCTAAGCAGCGGTTCAGATCTGGGGCCGTTTGTATCTCAGAGTGAGTGATACCATGAATCACGACGGAGTCTGCATCCAGTTGACTGCGCGGCCTGACCACCCAGTATTGGGCACCCTGGCAACGTATCCTTTGCAAAGTCATGGGAATCAAACCAATGCTGACAATCCCATCCTTGCGCGGATTAAACCCGGTGGTTTCAAAGTCGATTGCCAAGAGTGGAACGGCTTCCAAGGGGGTTTGCGAGTCAGGCACCCCGGCTTGATAGAAGCGCTTAAGGCGCACATCCTGCGCTTGATCGGCGGCCTGCGCAAAAAAAGCGGGCCAATCCTTGATCAGTGGCGCGGTGGGCAAACGCGGCAAGCGAGTGTCTGCTGCCGGTTTTTTCTCTGGCGGCAAATACAGCATCTTTAGCCCCGGCCTCGCCCAACGGGCGGATAACGAAATTTCATAAACTTTTGTGCATGACTGAGCAGCTGAAAGGCATCCTTAAGGTGTTTGCGCTCAAAGTCTGACAAGCGTTCTGGCAGTACATTGTTATCCGGCTCATCACCGGCTTCCAGACTGAGTGCCTGATGACGAATACGCACCATCGAAATCAACTCTAAAGCATCAACCAGGTTCTGCCCTCTTCCGGGTGGCAGCAAGTCGGTATCAATAATGTCTTGAAGACGGTCAAAGGAATTTTGGGACCGGCTGCCCGCAGCCAAGGCGTGAACCCGAACCAGGTCAGCCAAGGGAGCCGTGCCACGGCGTTTCATATTGATCGAGTCCTGCTGACGCCCATCTTTTTCAACCACAAAGTCCTTAAAAAATCCCAGCGGCGGGGTGCGTAGCAGCGCATTGTGAGCAATACAGGCCAAGAAATGTGCCGAAGATTTCGCTTTACGAGCGATGAAATCGTTGAGCTGATCAGCCCACTCGGTTTTGCCCCACACCCCCTGCAGGTCAAAAAAGATGGAGCTGTGCAGTAAAGACTCAGGATTAGGCCGATCAATCCACTGAGCAAAACAGGCCTGCCATTGGGATCGGGTCATGCGCCACTTAGGGTTGGTTGCCATGATTCCGCCCGTGCAGTAGGCATAGCCACAAGCATCCAGGCCGTCACAAACATATTGAGCCAGCCTGGCAAAGTAGTCCTCATGCACTGCGGGATCATAGTGGTCATGCAGGATGAGCGCATTATCCTGATCGGTGACAATCAGCTGCTCCTCTCTGGCCATGGAGCCCAGCGCTAAAAAGCAGTAGGCCACTGGTGGCGGCCCTAACTCCGCTTCTGCCAGTTCCAGCAGGCGCTGTTTAAAACTGCGCCCGATCAGCGCCATAGAACTTCCGATCATGCGCGAATTGGCACCCTCACGAACCAGGCGAACAAAACAGTCACGCACCGCCTGTTTCAACTCGACCAGTCCTTCGACCTGGGTCTGACGGAATATACTGCGCACTACAAACAGGCTATTGTTGGACTCGTAGCGAATAATATCTGAAATACCGATCATGCCAATCGGCAAGCGATCCTTGCTCACTGGCAAGTGATGAAGGTTATGGCGCAGCATCAGCAACATGGCTTCAAACACATAGCTGCGATGATCAATGCTGATCAGGTCAGCTGACATGATATCACTGACCAGCGTTGTATCCGGCAAACCCTCGGCAACCAGGCGTGAGCGAATATCTCGGTCCGTGACAATGCCCAGCATACGAGTCAATTCGGGATTATCCTCCTCAGGACCGATAACCAGCAGGGAAGACACTCCATCCGCCGTCATTTTCTCTGCCGCTTCACGAACACTGATCTCCGGCGCAACCGTGACCGGTTCACGTGTGATCAGTGTCGCAACACTGGCCGTCATCAGCTCATTGGCATCTTCGCGGCGGGCAACTGCCTGACGCACACGGGTTTTATCCTCAACCTCAACCGCGTCTGCAAATTCTTCAAATTCATCAAAAAGACGGGTAAAAATAGCTTCCGGTACCAGGTAAACCAGGGTGTCTTCCA
>SKHR01000045.1 GCA_007116865.1 Marinospirillum sp.
GCATCGACTCAAGCTGTTTGGCTTCTTGAGCTTCATACTCTTTCGGTGTGACCTCCCAGTAACTCAGCTGGGCAAACTCTTCGGGTGTATAACCGGCTGGTTCGTTGATGGCGGCATTAAACTCCAAAAAAGCACCGGTTTCGAAATCATTCATAGCGATGCCGACGGGGGAGCCTTCAAAAAGTCCTCTGAACTTTGCTTCTTCAGCTTCAAGGCGCCTTTTTTGGGTCTCCTGCTCAGTGATGTCACGGTTGACGCCGACCACCCGGATCACTTGACCGTCGGAATCTCGAATGATCCGTGCATCACAGTGAAGGATGCGTTCTGCCTGGTCAGATTGGCGCAGAATAGGAAAGTTGAAAACCAATTTAGATTGATCTTTTAACGCGGCTTCGAAGGCGGCCTCGACATCGGCGCGTTTTTCTGGAGTCAGTGCTTGCCGCCAGTCCTCAAGCTGACCACTGAATGCTTCTGGCTCGATACCATAGATCAGAAACATGCCTTCATCCCAGTCCATCACCTGGGTGGTCAGATCATAATCCCAGATGCCAAGTCCTGCGGACTCTGTGGCTAAAAGCAATCGCTCTCGACTTTCACTTAGAAGGGCTTCTTTCTCTTTTAGTGAGCTGATATTGATGTGGGTGCCCATCATGAATGCGGGTTTTCCCTGGGCGTCGAGATCGGTCACCTTGCCACGCCCTTGAACCCACACCCATTGCCCCTGCGCATTTTTCAGGCGGAATTCAACCGTGAACCCTTCGCCTCTTTCAACACACTGGCTGATTTCCTGCATGGTGCCAGTGATGTCGTCAGGGTGCATCAAGCGCTGAAACCGGTCCAGTGACATGGCGAAGGCGTCAGCGTCATAACCTAACTGCTGATAGGTTTCAGGCGACCACTTGACTTCGTTGGTGTGCAGGTCCCAGCTCCAAAGGCCTGTGCCCGTCGCTTCCATGGTGAGCTGAAAACGAGTGCGCGTTTCTTCCAGTGCGAGCTGTTCCTGCTTGCGCTCGGTGATATCGTAGATGTATCCATTCCAAGTAATTGAGCCGTCGGGCAAGTGATTTGGCGTCGCTCTTCCTTCAAGCCAGCGCTCACCTTTGGCTGGGTGTAAATAGCGATATTCCACTTCCCAGACTTGGAGTTTGTCAGCGGAGATAGCAATGCTTTGGCTCACTCGCGCCTGGTCATCTGGGTGGAGTCTTTCCAAAATAGGGCTGGCATCTTCACTGACTTCATCCGACGTAAAACCATAAACATCCAGCATGCCTGAAGTACTAAAGGGAAAGCAGCTACGGCCATCCGGATAAAGCCGGTACTGGTATAGTACGCCCGGTGTATTTTCCGCCAGTTCGTCGAGCTGACGTTTTTGTTCATACTCTTCGGTGACATCTGTATGTGTGCCAATCACACGTAATGGCTCGCCATTGGCATCAACACTGAAAACCTTGCCGCGATCTAAAATCCACTTGTAGCGGCCATTTTTACAGCGCACTCGGTGGGTGTTTTCGTAAAGTGGGGTCTGGCCTTTAAAGTGTTTTTCGATATCAGCAAAAACAGCATCCTTATCATCAGGGTGAATGCGGGAAGACCATTCATCGAGTGAGTGACCCACTTCTTCTTCGGTATAACCCAGCATGGATTTCCAGGTGGGAGAAAAGTAAACCTCACTGGTTTGCGCATTCCAGTCCCAAACGCCCAGCTCAGTGCCCTCTAAAACGGCTCTCCAGCGACTTTCTTGATCATGAACCTGCTCAAGCCGGTTAAGCTCATTTTCCTGGTGCTGGATCCAATCTAGCCAGTGTTCGTAGACCATCGCCAAGAGTTGTTTTTGATGCAGCAGGCCTTTGACTTCGCCCTTTGGGTTGATGATTGCCAGGCGCTTGAGCCGATGGGTGCGGGTGAGTTCGAGGGCTTTTTGCAGTGTTTGGTCTTCTTGAATGCTGATCACAGGAAAAGAAATCAGCGGCTGGATCGGCTGGTCTTCATCGACTTGATCTTTAAGCGCGCGCGTGATGTCCGCCAGAGTGATGATGCCAAGCGTCTGATTTTCAGATTGAATCAGTGCCGCAGAGTGCCCGGCGGTGTGCAGCTTCAGCATGGCTGCTTTTAGTGAATCTTTTTCCTGAAGCCAGGAAAACTCAGCAATATTGACCAGCTCTTTGATTTTTCTCACACCCGCAAGACTTTTAGGATCTAAATGAGTGAGCAGGTCGGTGTAGCTGATAATGCCCATCAGCTGCTGCTGATCATCTAACAAGCAGAGGTGTTCAGTAGAGGCGCACTGAAGCTCGGCCATCGCCTGACTCAGTGTGGCGGTCTGAGGCAGGCAGGGCACTGGTGGCAGGTTGGCTTGTTTAAGCGGCTGATGGAAGTCAAATCCTGTCAGACGAAGACTGATTGCCACCGAGCTGGTAATGATGCGAAGCTGATCGTCACCGAGCACCACAACCGAGTGAAAGTGCTGGTCAGCCATTAGATTAACGGCTTCTTGAACAGAGTCTTCCTGCGTCAGGGTTTTGACTTGAGTGGTGGCGAGGTTCATGAGAGAGGGTGAAAACATCCGAAGTCCTCGATAGGTCACTGACGCATCTTTCTGTTGAGCATAACATTTTTTCTTGGCCGGCATAGAGTAGAAGGGTATAAAAGGCATCAAACTAATGGGTTGTAGAGTTGAGATGCTGGGAGCAGGCGCTTTTTTGTTTCCATTAAAAAAACTTTTTAGTATCCTTCCGCTTCATGACAGTTTGCTATCTTTGCTATTCCATTTTTGCATGCAAGGCCACTCAATGACCTGTGCGATCGAAACTGACCCGTCTGAAGATGTTTCCGCCAAAAAACCACTGCGCTTGCAAGTGGTGGATCTGCATAAACGCTATGGCGATCATGAAGTGCTCAAGGGCATCTCTCTTACGGCGCGCCAGGGTGATGTGATTTCTATTTTGGGCTCCAGTGGTTCAGGGAAATCAACTTTTTTACGCTGTTTGAACCTGTTGGAGCACCCCTCGCAAGGGGAAATCCACCTGTCCGGAGAACAGCTCAGGCTTAAACCCAATCGGCACCAGGAACTCGAAGCGGCTGATCGTAAGCAGCTGGAAGGTTTTCGTGCGCGCATGGGATTTGTGTTCCAGAATTTTAATCTGTGGCCGCACTTGAATCTGCTGGAAAACCTGGCCTTGGCACCGACCCAGGTGCTTCGCCTGAGCAAAGCTGAAGCCCGTGATCGTGCCGCTGCTTTGCTCAAGCGGGTCGGCTTGTCTGGTAAGGAAAAAGCCTACCCTTTGCAACTTTCTGGCGGTCAGCAGCAGCGGGTGGCGATCGCACGAACCCTGGCAATGGAGCCAGAGGTGTTGCTCTTTGATGAACCAACTTCAGCTTTAGATCCTGAGCTGGTCAATGAGGTGCTTGGTGTGATGCGCAGCCTGGCTGAAGAGGGGCGCACCATGCTGATCGTGACTCATGAAATGCGTTTTGCCCGGGATGTGTCCAGTGAAGTCATTTTCCTGCATCAGGGCAAAGTCGAAGAACAGGCCTCCCCCGAGGCTTTTTTCACCCAGCCGAATTCAACCCGGCTGCGTGAGTTTTTATCCAGCCATCGCTAGATGGGTTGCGTTGATATTCCAATAGAAGGTGAAACCGATGAAATCCAAGATGATGCAAAAATTGCTGGTGGGTGTCTTGAGCCTGAGCTGGCTGGTTGCCGGTACAGCGATGGCTGAGCGTTTGAGAATCGCGACTGAGGGCGCTTATGCCCCGTTTAACTTTATCGACAGCAGTGGTGAGCTGCGTGGTTTTGATGTTGATATCGCCTGGGCACTGTGTGAGCAGATGCAGGTTGAGTGTGAGCTGGTAGCCCAGGATTGGGACGGTATCATTCCCGGTCTGCAACAGCGCCGTTACGATGCCATCATTGCTTCCATGTCGATCACACCTGAGCGTCAGCGTGTGATCAGCTTTACCGATCCCTACTACTCCAACGTGCTGGCCTTCATTGGTCCCAGAAATGTGGAGATGGCAACCGACGCTGAAAGTCTGCGTGGCAAAACCCTGGGTGCCCAGCGTGCCACCATCGCAGGTCAGTATTTAGAAGATACCCTGGGTCGTTACGTCAATGTGCGCCTGTATGACACGCAAGACAATGCTTACCTGGATCTGGCCAATGGCCGTCTGGATGGCATGGTGTCGGACAAGTTCCCGGCTTATGACTGGCTGCAGACAGACGCAGGGGCCGCATTTGAATTTAAAGGCGAAGATATCGACATTGATGACAAGATCGCGATCGCGGTGCGTCGTAACGACAATGCCCTGCGCGAGCGCTTCAACCAGGCATTGCAAGCCATTGTTGAGTCTGGTGTTTACGCCGAAATCAATGCGCGTTACTTCCCCTTTTCCATCTACTAAGCGTGTTTGATCGCTAGTGATGGATTTACATGGATTTGGCCCGCTGCTGCTGGCGGGCACCTGGATCACGCTCAAGCTGGCATTTGTCAGCTTGATTTTTGGTCTGCTGATCGGCCTGCTGGTGGCTCTGGCCAAACGCTCCGAGCGTCTCTGGCTGCGTGCGCCTGCCACGGCCTATACCACCTTGATGCGTGGCTTGCCCGAGCTGCTGCTGGTGCTGATCATCTACTTCGGCATCACCGAGCTTTTGCTGCGGTTGTTCGACTGGTACGTTGAGATCAGTGCCTTTACCGCCGGGGTGGCCGCGTTATCCATCGCATTTGGGGCCTATGCCGCTGAAGTGTTTCGTGGCGCCATGCAGGAGTTACCTAAAGGCCAGGTCGAAGCGGCTCAGGCTTTGGGGCTTAGCCCCTGGGCGATTTTTTATCTGGTCATGCTGCCGCAGTTGTGGCGTTTGGCGCTGCCGGGGTTGGGCAATCTCTTTTTGGTCCTGCTCAAAGACACCGCTTTGGTGTCTGTGATCGGTTTGAATGATTTGATGCGTCAGGCCTACGTGGCAGCCGGGTTTACCAAGCTGCCCTTTACTTTTTATCTGGCCGCAGCCGCTATTTATCTGTTGCTCACGATTGTCTTCATGCAGCTGTTGCGTTGGATGGAGCAGCGTGCCAACCGGGGTTATGCCGAGGGGCGACACTGATGGACTGGTTATGGGTCGTCTCGGACTGGTTGCAGGCTTTGGCCGCAGGGCATGAGCCCTGGGAAAGTTATGCGCGTTATTTCCCCCAGTTGATGCAAGGGGTGTGGCTGACCCTGCAACTGGTGGTGTTATCAGGAATCGCTGGTTTCATCCTCGCGATTCCCCTGGCGTTGATGCGGGTGTCTGATCGCGCCTGGTTATGGGTGCCCGCCTACAGCTATATCTTCTTCTTTCGTGGCACCCCCTTGTTGGTGCAGATTTTTCTGGTTTATTACGGGCTGTCTCAGTTTGAGTGGCTGCGCCAGAGTGGCTGGTTGTGGAATGAGGTTTTATCTCATGCCTACTGGTGTGCCATCATCACCTTCAGTCTGCACACTGCGGCCTATATCGCCGAGCTGTTTCGCGGGGCGCTGCAATCCATCCCCAAAGGTGAGGTGGAGGCAGCCAGAGCCTTGGGTTTGTCGCACCGCCAGCAGTACAGCCGCATCCTGTTGCCAAGAGCCTTTGGCATGATTCTGCCTGCCTATGGTAACGAGGTCATCCTGATGCTCAAAGGCAGCGCGCTGGCATCGACCATCACCCTATTGGATCTGATGGGTGCCACACGCAATGTGATCGCGCGAACCTATATGACGCTGGAGTTTTTCCTCTTGGCCGGGGTTTTGTACCTGTTGATTGCGGCGGTTTTTATCGGTCTGTTTCGTGTGTTGGAAAAGGCTTATAACGCGCACCAACACGCCGTGCGTCTGCCTTTGAATCAAATTGATCCACAATTGCGTGATGAACATTTGCGCCAACAGGTGAAGGAGGATCGACCTTGATCCGGGTGCAACGGGCCGACCTGAGCCAACCTCAGCAGGCCAGTGACTGGCTGCAATTGATGAATGAATATGCCCAGCATCCGATGGGGGGTGCGCAACCCTTATCGCCGCAAGTATGTGAGTCTTTACCCAGGCTGTTGTCTGAGCGAGCGGGTGCTTTTCAGTTTCTGGCCTATGTCGAACAGCGTCCCGTCGGGGTGTTGAATGCATTTGAGGGGTTTTCCACCTTCAAAGCTCGTCCGCTGATGAATATCCATGATGTGATCGTCACGGCGGATCATCGTGGCAGTGGTGTAGCCGCCGCGCTGTTTGATGCGGTGACCGAGCTGGCCCGTCAGCGTGATTGCTGCAAGCTGACGCTGGAGGTTTTGCAGGGTAATCTGGCGGCACAAAAGGCCTATCGTAAACTGGGTTTTGAGGCGTATCAGCTCGATCCAGCCATGGGGCAGGCACTCTTTTGGGGAAAACCGCTTTAAGTGGTTTTTTTCTGCGCGACCAGCAAAAATTCGCGGTTGCCATCCCCACCGGTGATCGGGCTGTCTAACCAGTGGGTGAGCGTCAGGCCGAGTTGATTTAAGCTTTCAGTGATGTCTTGCTGCACCTTCGCATAAAGTGCAGGATTTTTCACGATCCCGCCCTTGCCCAGATTTTCCTTGCCGACCTCAAACTGAGGTTTGACCAAAGACACCAGCCAGCCCTGAGGCTTAAGTAAAGCGGGCAGGTTGGGCAGGATGAGCGTCTGCGAGATAAACGACACATCCATGACGATCAGATCATAAAGTGACGGCAACTGCTGTTCGATCAACTGTTGAGGTTGCAGATAACGGGCATTGATCTTTTCCAGACAATGAACCCTTGGATCCTGGCGTAGTTTGGGGTGAAGCTGATCATGCCCGACTTCCAGTCCGACCACCTGGCTGGCCCCTGCTTGCAGCAGCCAGTCGGTAAATCCCCCCGTTGATTGGCCCACATCCAAAGCCGATCGACCCTGAGCATCCAGTTGTGCGGCCTCCATGGCGGCTGCAAGTTTGAGCGCACCACGGGACACATAGGCATCGCTGGCACAAGGCGAAACCCGCAGTGGCGTGTCTTCTGGCAGCTTCACTGAAGGTTTATCAATACGCAGCCATTGCCCGGCCTGACAATGCTCGACCCGACCCGCCTCAAGCCAGGCCTGTGCCTGAGTCCGACTGGCAGCCAGTTGCTGTGATACTAATAGTCGATCAATACGTTGCATTGTTTTAACCAGCAATCAACCCGACAAAAAAACCTGAGAGTGTCAGTATAACTCACCAAGCCTTTGGTTTGGCTTTGTTTTTGTCATCAAGGCTTGCCTGGGTGGCAGGGGGCTGGTAGACTGCGTCGCTCAGTCAGGTAAGTCAATGACTGCGTTATGGTGGCCCCTGTTGGTCCTCCCGCAACACGAAATTGTGAACCCCGCCAGGCCCGGAAGGGAGCAACGGTAGCAATGGATGTGTGTGCCGGGATGTGGCTGGCAGGGGCCATCGCCTTTTCTGGCATTCTGTATGAAGCGCTGCCCAGTGCGGACTCGCTTACATCCTCTACCAGCCCTCTAACGATCCATTACATGAGTCGTGATTCCGCTCACCCATGCCTGGCGAGTGCGTTTGTGCAAGAATATTTAATTTGATGCTTGTCAATACCCTCTTCTGAATATCTGAAAAGGCTGTGCGGGAATTGTGAACTACTGTATCGTTTGTGTATAAGGATTAGGCCTTGTTAAGGTGCTCACTGTCTCCGGGCTGAAATATCCTTTTAAATGAAAACGTTAGAACCGGACGACTAGCCAAAATTGGCTGAGGTGTTTAAGGAAACATGAGCGAAATCTTAACGGATACAAATCAAAAAGAGACGGATTTTGACAGTTATGTTGTAGCGATTGGTGCATCTGCTGGTGGACTAGAGGCGTTAGAGAGCTTTTTTCGTCACTGTGCTGGTAATACCCAGGCTGCTTTTATTGTGATTCAGCATCTGTCTCCAGATCACAAGAGTATTATGAAGGACCTGTTGGCACGTCATACCAGAATGAAAATTTCTGTTGTTGAGCAGGGAATGCGCTTAGCCCCGAACCATATTTTTCTTATCCCCCCTGGAATGGTAATGACACTGAATGGAAGCGAGTTCAATCTAGTGTCCAAAAGCCCTCATGTGTTAACCCTTCCTATTGATATTTTTTTTAGTTCAGCATCCCAGCATTTTGAAAACCGCTGTATCGGTGTGATTTTATCTGGAACGGGGTCGGACGGTTCTCGTGGTGCTGTTTCGGTGAACGCCGCTGGTGGTTTTGTTGTTGTTCAAGATCCGGCGCAGGCTAAGTTTGACGGAATGCCTAAAAGTGTATTGGCAACGGGTGTGGTGGATGTAACCCTTCCGGCAGAACAGTTAGCCAAGCGTATAGAAGAACACATTGAAAACCCGGCACTACAAAATAAACACGAGTCATGTGAGTCGCCTAGTGTGCCTGAGGATGAAAATGATGCAATGGATGGCATCATGACATTACTGCTACAACATGGCGGTATAGATTTTCATGATTACAAAAGTGCGACCTTTTATCGTCGGGTAGAGCGCCGGATGCAAGTTCGCCAAATTGGCTCGGTCACTGATTATTATATGTTGCTGCAAGAAGACTTGACGGAACTAGCTACTTTAAGGCGAGAGCTACTGATTTCAGTGACTAGTTTTTTTAGAGATGCAGACGCTTTTGATACGTTATCCAAAGTCGTTATTCCTGATTTGGTGGCAAAAACGGAATCTAACTCGGTGATTCGCGTCTGGTCAGCTGCGACTTCTACTGGAGAGGAAGCTTATTCTTTAGCGATGCTTTTTATTGAAGAGTTTGAGCGAGTTAAACGCTGGCCTTCACTTAAAATTTTTGCGACTGATGTTAATCAGCAAGTGATCGAGGTGGCCGCTAGCGGCCAGTACACCCAAGCAGTCGCTGCTGAACTGTCTCCCCAGCGCCTAAAGCGCTTTTTTGACCAAACTGGTAGCTGTTACACCGTCAAACCAGAGCTGCGTCAGTGTATCGTTTTCGCTAAACATAACCTGTTAGCTGATCCGCCTTTCACTCGCATGGATTTGGTGAGTTGCCGTAATGCATTGATTTATTTTAAACCAGAAGCTCAGTTGCGCGCGATGCACCGGTTGCAGTATGCGACTCGACCAGGTGGCGTGTTGTTTTTAGGCTCAAGTGAGTCGATGAGTGGAATGGTTAAAGGGTTTGAAGACATAAACCCCAAGTTGAAATTATATCGGCGTAATGATCGGTCTGTTCCATTTGTTGTCGGAGATGGTGCGCATTTAAAGCCACTTGAATCGACTAGCGGACAAGGCCGCTTTAGGCGTTCTACCCAAAAAGGCCTGAATTATAGTCGAGAGATGTCGTTTTTAGATCAAGCAACATCAATACTTTTGGAGACCTACACACCCCCTTCGATACTGGTGAATGACAACCATCAGGCCGTACATTTTTTTGGGGATTTGCAGCCTTTTTTTCGTGTGCGCTCCGGGGCGGTTTCAACACAAATTAGTCGAATTTTGCCTGAGTCTTTGGTGCCCGTTGCACAGGCGCTTTTATATAAGTCAGCAAAGGATTGGCAGACACTGAGGTCAGACTTTGTTCGCTTGTCCGACACCCAGGATGGTTTTCAGCAGCAGGTGCGCTTAACGGTTAAACCGGTGGTTTCAGACGCGAATGAGCGATTGTTGCTGCTTTGCTTTGAAAGTCCTGCTGAGCATCATGTAACCGCTAGTGAGCCTCTGTTGTCTATTGATGTTGGAACGGAAACCACAGCACGTATTGATGCTTTACAAAATGAGTTGGCCGCTACCCGTGAAAGCCTACAGGCGACGATTGAAGAGCTTGAAACGTCGAATGAAGAATTGCAGGCAACCAATGAAGAGTTGATGGCTTCTAATGAGGAATTGCAAAGTGCCAATGAAGAACTCCAGTCAGTAAACGAAGAGTTAAATACGGTCAATGCAGAATACCAGGAAAAAGTGCTGCTGCTTAATCGGCTCAATGTTGATCTGGACACAATGGCAAAAGCAGTTGGGGTGGCTACGGTTTTTGTAGATGATCAGCTCAAAATTACTCGATTCAGCCCTGCAGCTGTATCCGTATTTAAGCTTAGAGAGGGCGATGTTGGGCGACCCTTGGATGAAATCTCACACCGTTTAAAGCATCCCGGCTTGATGCAAGACCTAATGACAACCCTTGAAAGTAAGCAAACACTGGAGAGAGAAGTCTTGTCTGAAGATGGCAAGGCCTACTTAATGCGAGTCATGTTTTATAAAGTGCCGTCCAGTGCTGCGCGAGGTGTTGTGGCGACGTTTGTAGACACGACGGCATTTCAGGATGCTGA
>SKHR01000195.1 GCA_007116865.1 Marinospirillum sp.
CTGACACCAGAGCTGGATCAGGCACTGTTTCATGGTAGCTCGATCGGTGGTGCTCGTCCCAAGGCTGCAATCGAAGCGAAGGGCAAAAAGTATATTGCCAAGTTTTCATCCAGTAGTGATCTTTATGATGTGGTGAAAGGTGAGTTTATTGCTATGCGCCTGGCTGCCTTGGCTGGGCTTAGCGTGGCCCCCGTCAGACTTGAAACGGTTGCTCAGAAAGATGTGTTGTTAATCGAGCGGTTTGATCGCAGCCTCACTGAGGCGGGCTGGCAGCGTCATGCGATGGTTTCAGCGCTGACGCTTCTTGAGCTGGATGACATGATGGCGCGTTATGCCAGTTATGAAACCCTGGCTGAGCTGATCAGGCGGCGTTTTGCGCACCCCAGAGCGACCCTGAGAGAAGTGTTTGGCCGTCTTGTTTTTAATGTGTTGTGTGGCAATACGGATGACCATGCTCGCAATCATGCTGCTTTCTGGGATGGTGATCAGTTAAGTCTTACGCCCGCCTACGATATCTGCCCTCAGGGACGCACGGGAAATGAAGCCTCACAGGCGATGCTGATTCATGGTGACTCTAACTTGAGCCAGCTCAAAACCTGTGTTGAGGCTGCCCACCACTTTTTAATAGCGCAGGATGAGGCGCGGGCTATTTGTGAAAAGACGATAGCGACGATTGAAACCCACTGGCAGAGTGTATGCGATGAAGCAGGACTTGGCGCTGTTGGCCGAAATCTGTTGTGGCAGCGCCAGTTCCTTAATCCTTTTTCGGTTGTACTTGATTGAGCTGCCTACGCGCCAGGGCTGAGTATTACTCCATCTCTTCGAGCATCATCCATCGTTGCAGTTTCTCTTCCAGTTGAGATTGGAGGGTTTCCAGTTGTTGAAGCTGGGCACTGACCTGATCGGGTGGCTGCTGATAAAAATCGACTTCACTGATTCGACTTTCCTGGGCGCTGATCTGGGTTTCAAGGGCTTCAATTTCTGCGGGCAGGGTATCTAACTCGCGTTGGAGTTTATAGCTGAGTTTACGAGTTTTGGGTGTGCTTTCAACGGACTTTGTTGTCGATGCAGCGGTAGGTTCGGCCTGAGCAGCGGCAGCCGGGGTGTTTTTTTCGGGCCGCGTGAGTGGGGGGAAACGTCCGCCTTGGCGAACCCAGTCTTCATAGCCTCCGACATATTCGCGCACGCGTCCTTCGCCCTCAAAGGCCAGAATGCCGGTGACGACCTGGTCAAGAAAAGCCCGGTCGTGGCTGACCAGCAGCAGGGTGCCGTCATAGTTGAGCAGCAGCTCTTCCAGGAGTTCGAGGGTTTCTAAATCCAGATCGTTGGTGGGCTCGTCCATCACCAGCAGGTTGGCAGGCTGGGCAAAGAGTTTGGCGAGCAGCAGGCGGTTTTGTTCGCCACCGGAGAGGGCGCTGACTGGTTGGCGCGCGCGCTCTGGAGTGAACAGAAAGTCTTGCAGATAACCCATCACATGTTTTTCCCGCCCATTGATGGTGACGCTGCTGCGCCCTTCGGCAAGGTTGTCGAGCAGGGTTTTGTTGGGGTCGAGCTGTCCACGCAGTTGATCAAAATAGGCCACCTGTAATTTGGTGCCTCGTTTGATTTCACCGCTGGTCGGCTCCAGATCGCCAAGAATCAGTTTGAGCAGGGTGGTTTTGCCTGCACCGTTGCGGCCTAACAAGCCAATTTTGTCGCCGCGCTGAATGCGGGTGCTGAGCTGGTGAATGATGGGGGTGCCTTCATAGCAAAAGCTGGCTTGGGTTAGCTCTGCGACCAGCTTGCCGGATTTATCTGCGGCTTCCAGCTGAATATCGGCTTTGCCCTGGCGGGTGAGGCGTTCAGCGCGTTCCTGGCGTAGTGCCTTGAGGGCACGGACTCGACCTTCATTGCGGGTGCGTCTGGCTTTGATACCTTGGCGTATCCAGGCTTCTTCTTGCGCGAGTTTTTTGTCAAAAGCCGCTTGATGTCGCGCTTCGACTTCCAGTTGATGGGCCTTAAAGGCCAGGAAGTCCTGGTATCGGCCTTCCCAACTGGTCAGTTGGCCCAGATCCAGTTCCAGCATGCGGGTAGCGATGGCTTGCATGAAGGCGCGGTCGTGGGTGATCAGCATCACCGCACCGGGGAAGACTTTGATCTGCTCCTCCAGCCACTGGATGGTTTCAATATCCAGGTGGTTGGTGGGTTCGTCCAGTAGCAGCAGATCCGGTTCGCTGACCAGCGCTTGGGCCAGCGCAACCCGTCGACGCCAGCCACCTGATAACGAGGCCATACGCGCTTCACCATCCAGGTGCAGGCGTTTAAGCAGTTGTTCTACTCGCTGATTCAATGCCCAGCCATTGCAGGCATCCAGCTCGTGCTGTAGCTGATCCAGACGCTGCATGTCCACTTGATCTGGTGGCAAGTGAGTCAGCTGGTGGAAGGCTTCCAGCAGGCGCCCGGTTTCCGCCAAACCCTCGGCGACCACCTCAAACACGGCACGATCATCGGCGCTGGGAAGTACCTGGGCCAGCGTGCCGATTTTTAAACCGGGTTTGCGCCACAGATTGCCGCCATCAGGCTGTACTTCTCCGTTGACCAGTTTGAGCAGGGTGGATTTACCGGCACCATTGCGACCCAGCAGCGCAAGGCGCTCACCGGGTTCAATGTTGAGGTTGGCTTCGCTCAGAAGCGGGGTGGTGCCATAAGCAAGGTTCAGGCCTTCAAAGCGCA
>SKHR01000016.1 GCA_007116865.1 Marinospirillum sp.
AAACCTCAACACAGTCGGTGTATTTGCAGCGGATGCAGTTCTCAGTCACAACAAAAGCCACGATGATCCCCTTGTTTTGAACCAAATCGCATTGTAATGAGCTGCACCCCTAAGCGCAAAGAAGTCACTTCTTTTTCTGAAGAACTTGGAGGGGGGGGGTGAATCGATCAAGTTTATCGATCAGAAAAGCATTTCCAAAAGTGTTCCATGCCAAAGATCTAATGGAATATGTCCCATTTTGGCCTTAAGGCGCTGCTTGTCAATGGTTCGGATTTGATCAAGCAGTATTCGACAGTTTTTGTCGTTAAATAGTACTTCGGGTCGACAGCCGAGTGGCTGCCCCTTTGTGGTGATGGGGGCTACGATCAAACGAGGCAAGACTTGGTTCATATCATCGGGTGAAATGATCAAACAAGGCCGAGTTTTTTGGATTTCACTGCCGACAGTTGGATCTAAAACCACCCAGTAGACGTCACCTCTTACCATTCCCAGTCTTCCTGCTCAACGTCCAAGGTTTGCATCTGAGCGAGCGGCTCACTATCTTGCTGTGGGTCATACGAGGAAAACCAGCCCTGCCTTAATTCTTTCACGGGTTTAATGACCAAAGCATCTTTTTCAAGTGTGATTTCAACTTCGCTTTGAAGATCCAGTTGATCAATCATTGCTGATGGGATGATGATGCCTCGTGAATTGCCAATTTTTCTTAGGGTAGCGTGCATGCTGCCTCCTGCTAAATAATACAGTGCTTTATAACAATGTTATAACATGCGGAGCGGGTTGTCTAAGTGAGTTTTTCTTTTAATCCATAGAGCAAATCCAGTGCCTGGCGTGGTGTCAGCTCGTCGGGGTTGAGCTTTTCCAGCTGTTCGACCACTGGGTGAGGTTGCAGTGCAAACATGTCGGGTTGCCAGGGTTGTTCAGTGTTTTGCTGAGACTGTTGCTGGCGTCCTTGCACTGCCTCCTGCTCTAGCTGGGTCAGACGCTGGCGAGCCTGGTCGATCACCGGCTGAGGGACGCCCGCCAGACGCGCTACCTGCAGGCCATAACTTTGGCTGGCCGGGCCAGGTTCAACCTTGTGCATGAAAACCAGCTGATCTTCATACTCGCTGGCAGAAAGGTGCACATTGGCCACACTGGGGATTTCTTCTGGCAGGCTGGTCAGTTCAAAATAATGGGTGGCAAACAGGGTCCAGGCCCCGCGCTGTGCCAGGGCTTCGGCTGCCGCCCAGGCTAAGGACAAGCCATCAAAGGTGCTGGTGCCGCGCCCGACTTCATCCATCAGTACCAGGCTGTTGGCTGTGGCGTTGTGCAAAATGTTCGCGGTTTCGGTCATTTCCACCATGAAGGTGGAACGGCCGGAAGCCAGGTCATCGGATGCCCCAATGCGGGTGAAAATGCGATCAATCGGGCCAATTCTGGCTTCATCCGCAGGCACGGCAGAGCCCATGTAAGCCAGGAGGGTGATCAGGGCGATTTGGCGCATATAGGTGGACTTACCCCCCATATTGGGGCCGGTGATCACCAACATGCGTTGTTCCGGGGTGAAGCACAGATCATTGGCCACAAATGGATCCGTGACCACCTGCTCGACCACCGGGTGTCGCCCCTGTGCGATCCATAACCCAGGGGCTTCGTTCAGCTGTGGCAGTTGCCAGTTGAGTGAAAAGGCGCGTTCTGCCAGGCACTGCAGGGCATCCAGTTGCGCCAGTGCCGCCGCGGTTTGCTGCAGCTCAGCCAACTGCTCATTGAGCTGATCCAGCAGTTGTTCATAGAGCTGTTTTTCCCGCGCCAGAGCACGACTTTGACTGGATAGGGCCTTGTCTTCAAAGGTCTTGAGCTCGGGTGTGATAAAACGCTCAGCATTTTTGAGGGTTTGGCGGCGCTGATAGTCCGCCGGTGCCTGGTCGGATTGGGCACGACTGATTTCGATGTAATAACCGTGGACCCGGTTGTAATTGACCTTGAGGGTAGACAGTCCGGTCCGGGCTTTTTCGCGTTGTTCGAGATCCAGCAAAAAGCCCCCGGCATTTTCACGCAAGGCCCTTAACTCATCCAGGGTTTCGTCGTATCCACTGGCGATCACTCCGCCCTCTCTAAGAACCACCGGAGGGTTATCCTCCAGCGCACGCTGCAACTCATCGGCCAGTTGGGGGAGTGGGTGAATGGCCTGATTGAGCTCGGTCAGCAGTGGGGCGGCAAACTCAGCCAACTGCGCCTTTAGATCCGGCAGGCAGGCCAGGGCATCGCGGATACGCGTCAAGTCCCTGGGCCTGGCTGAACGCAGCGCAACCCGCGCCAAAATCCGTTCAAGATCGCCAATGCGTTTCAGCGGATCACTGAAATCCTGCAAGCCAGCTTGCGGGATCAGTGCCTGAATGGCCTGCTGGCGTTTTATCAAGGGCGCATGATCACGCAAAGGACGATGCATCCAGCGGCGCAGCAGGCGCGAGCCCATGGGGGTTGCGGTGCGGTCGAGAACTGAGAACAGGGTATGATCACTGCCGCCACTCAGGTTGATATCCAGCTCTAGATTTCGCCGACTGGCGGCATCCAATAGTACCGCGCCGGACTCATCCTCAAGCTGTAAACGGCGTATATGGGGCAGGGCAGATTTTTGGGTCTCCTTGGCGTAGTTGAGCAGCGCACCGGCGGCACTGAGGCCACAACTGAGCTGATCACAGCCAA
>SKHR01000240.1 GCA_007116865.1 Marinospirillum sp.
GGCCGCCACCGGCGCTGTTTCCATTCTCATCACCCGCGGCCCCAGTGTCCAGCAATGAAAACCCTGGGCAAGGGCACTGCTCACCTCACTGGCATGCCAGCCACCCTCCGGGCCGACCAGTATGGCCAAATCGGAAACTCGCGGCTGTGTCTGACTCATCAGCTCTGGAGACTGACCTGGATGCAAGAGCAAACGCAGGATTTCGGTTCGCATTTCAAGCCAACGAGTTAAAGGCTGGGGCGCATGGATGACCGGTAGGTCATCGCGTCCTGACTGCTCACAGGCACTGATTGCCACCTGCTGCCAATGACGCATTTTTTTCTCTTCCCGGTCGCCCTTCAAGCGCACTTCACTCTGCTGAGTATAAAGTGGCGTGATGGCAGCCACGCCCAGCTCAGTGGCTTTTTGTATCACCCAGTCCATGCGCTCACCTTTACCGATGCCCTGCCCCAGATGCACCCGTAACGGTGATGCTGGCAGGCAATCCAGTGTCTGCTCTATTTCCAGGCTGACTCTCTGGCGCTGGCCCTGCTGCAAACGCGCCAAACAACGGCGCCGACCATCAAACAACTCGACCTGCTCACCCGCCGACAGACGCAGCACCTGCACCATATGCCGGGCAACCTGACCTTCAAGCGTCACCAGGCCCTGTTCAGGCAAAGGCTGCTCGGAAAAAAAGCGCCGCATTCTGGGTCAGGCTTAGGCTGGCTTGGATTCGTCTGCTGCGCCCGCCTGCTCCGCCACTTCGGCCGCTTTCTGTAGGCGCTGGGCATAAATCGCCTCAAAGTTGACCGGTGCGATCATCAAGGGAGGGAAGCCACCTTTAACAACCAGTGCATCGACTGCTTCACGCGCATAGGGGAACAGAATATTCGGGCAAAACGCATTCAATGTGTGCGCCAGCTCTTTACCTTCAATATTGACGATGCGAAAGGCACCGCTCTGTTGAACTTCGGCCAAGAAGGCGGTTTTCTCGCCAAAGGTCACCGTGGCGGTGATTTTGACCGTGACCTGATAGAGACTGTCGTTGACCTGACGATGACTGGTATCCAGCTTGACATCCACCGCTGGCTTTTCATTGACCATGAAAACTTCGGGGCTGTTGGGCGCCTCAAAAGACACGTCACTGAGATAAATGCGCTGCAAAGCAAACTCTGGGCGGGCTTGTTCGGCCATGAAAGAAATCCTCAAATGTTAGAAGGGAAAAAGAACACGCAAACGGCTGATTTTATTTTTTGACCACGGGCATCGAGTCGGTTTGCCACTGCATCATGCCGCCTTTCAGGCGAACGGCATCTTTGTAACCCGCTTTTTGTAATTTGATCACCGCCGCACTGGCACTACTGCCCATGCGACAGACCACGATCAGTTTCTTATCCTTGTGCTTTTCCAGCTCATGCATCCGCTTATCCAGCGCTGAGTAGGGAATATTCAAAGCACCCGTGATATGACCCTCATTAAAGTCTGCCCGATCGCGAATATCGATAGCGATGGCATTTTCACGGTTGATCAGGCGGACCGCATCCGCTGTGCCGATGCCTGAAGCCGTTGTGCGTGTTTCGTGCCAGATCACCAGCGCCACTAAAATCACGAACGCCGCGACCAACATCGGGTGGTTCAGGGAAAACTCGATTATCTGTTCAAACATTGTTTTTCTCTAAAGGTCATACTTACGCCAGCCGCTGACACCCTGCCAACGGCCACAAACAAAGCCCAAAGGCCAATAACTGGCGGTAAAGGATACACCAGACCGGCCGTTGCTGACACCTACAGGATGGCGATTTTGCTGTCTGGAGGCTATCATGTCGGGATTTCCTGATGCCCCCAACCCTTGGAGCTGTCACAGAAACCATGAACTCGGACAAAAAAACTGCGGCCCTGATCATCCTCGATGGTTATGGCGACAACCCCTCCAGCGAAAACAACGCGATTTTTCATGCGCGCACCCCGGTCATGGATGCACTGAGAAACCAGCTACCCACCAGCCAGATACACACCGATGGCATGAAGGTCGGGCTGCCTGATGGGCAAATGGGTAACTCCGAAGTCGGTCACATGAACCTGGGAGCCGGGCGCATCGTTTACCAGGACTTCACCCGCATCACCCAGGCCATCACCGATGGCAGCTTTGCGCAAAACCCGACATTGATTGATGCGATTGATGCCGCGCTGGCCCAACAAGGGGCCGTGCATCTGTTTGGGCTCCTGTCACCCGGCGGTGTGCACAGCCACGAACAACACCTGTTTGCCGCGATTGAGCTGGCCGCCAAACGCGGTGCCACACGGATTTATCTGCATGCCTTCCTGGATGGCCGCGACACCCCGCCACGCAGTGCTCAAGCCTCGATCGAGGCTGCAGAAGCCTGTTTCAAGCGTATCGGCTGCGGCCGGATTGGCTCCCTGGTCGGGCGTTACTTTGCCATGGACAGAGACAACCGCTGGGATAGAGTTGAGCGTGCCTACAATCTGCTGACCCTGGGTGAAGCCAGCCGCCAGGCCGATTCTGCCCTGGAAGGCCTGGAGGCCGCTTATGCCGCCGGAGAAAACGACGAATTTGTCCAGCCCACTCTGATCTCTCAGGCCGGTGACAGCCCCTGCATTGAAGATGGCGACAGCGTCATTTTCATGAACTTTCGCGCCGACCGCGCACGTGAAATCACCCGTGCTTTTGTCGAGCC
>SKHR01000047.1 GCA_007116865.1 Marinospirillum sp.
AGTATCACGGCATGATCAGTTGCATGGCCTTGCATCATGTTGCAGACACAGACGCCTTGCTCGCGGTTTTTGCACGCCACCTGTTGCCTGAAGGACAGTTGGTTTTGATTGATCTTTATGCCGAGGATGGCAGCTTTCATGGTGATAATCAGGCCAAGGGTGTGCAGCATCTGGGTTTTGATCCAGAAGCGTTGAAAGCACAGGTTGAAGCCGCAGGGCTGGTGAATGTGGCGATCAAGCCCCTGGGTGAGTTAGCTCACCGTAATGGGCGCAACTACCCCTTGTTTATCTTGACGGCAACTCAGCCGGCACGCCGCATCTGAGCTTTGCGGATCGCGTCGATGATCTGCTGGCGCTTGAAGGGTTTGAGAATATAACCATCGGCACCGGTGCGGATAGCCTGTTGTACGTTGCTGGAGCTGCTGTTGGCGGTCACCATGATCACGATGATGTCCTTGTTGGTGGTTTTGATGCTGGCCAATGCATCCAACCCGTCCACTTCTGGCATGTTGATGTCCAAACAGATCACATCAGGTTTGAGGCTTTCCGCCTTTTCAATCGCCGAGCGTCCATTGCTGGCTTGAGCAATGACCTGAAAATCCGCGTCGCTGAGCAACTCTTTAAGCAGCTCACACATCATGGGTTCATCATCAACGATCAATACACGGGTATCCGCAGGTGCTTTCATGGCCTGTATCCATTTGAGTTGTCGAGCCAAGCGTCAACAAACGCAACTTTATCATAGCTTCTATGATGGATTGTGTTGTTTTGTGTGAACTGCAGGGACGAACAGCCACTGATCCTGATGCTCGATTTTTTCCAGCGGATAGCCAAACAGCTGACTCAAGGCGGGCAATACCAGTTGTTGATGTTTTTCTCCCCAGCAAGCCTGACCATCAGGGTAGAGCAGCAAAACATGGGTGGCGTAACGTGCAGCCAGATTGATGTCATGCAGGGTCATCACAATGCAATCGCCCTTTGCTGCGCGGGTTTGCAGGAGATCAAAGAGCTGAATCTGATGGGGCAGATCAAGATGATTGGTGGGCTCGTCTAATAACCAGCCTTGCGGAGCCTGTGCCATCAGGGTGGCCAGCGCCAGACGTTGACGCTCACCACCGGACAGTTGATTGACCTGACGTGAGGCGAGGGCAGACAAATCCATCTGCTGCAGGGCTTCAAGCGCGATTTCGAAGTCGGCTTGGCTTTCTCTTTGCCAGGTGCCTAACCAGGGAAAACGACCGCTTAAAACCTCGGCCAAAACCGAGGTGGCAAAAGCATCCGACTGCTGTTGAAATAAAATGCCCAGCTGTTGGGCCAGGGGTTTGCGTTGCCAGCGGGTGAGTGGTTTGCCATTTAGTTGCAGCTGTCCACTGCGAGCGGGCCGCAGTCCGGCCAGTGTATGCAGCAGTGTGGTTTTGCCTGCGCCATTGGGGCCAAGGATTGCCCAGATCTGCCCTGACTCCAGCGTCAGGTTCAGCGCATCCGGCTGAGTGAGGCCAGGGATATCGGCGACCAGGGCGTCCAGGTGCAAACTAAAACTCATAGGTTGCGACTCCGATACAAAAGCCATAAGAAGATCGGCACACCCAATAAAGCGGTGATTACCCCAACCGGTAACTGCTGAGGGGCAATCAAAATGCGGGCGAGGGTGTCAGCCAGAACCAGCAGGATTCCACCACCTAGCACACTGGCCGGTATCACCATGCGATGATCGCCACCAATCAGCAAACGCATCGCGTGGGGCACGATCAGGCCGACAAAACCGATGCTGCCAGCATGGGCCACCGCCGTTGCTGTCATCAAAGCGGCCAACAGGTAAATCAGCCACTCCAGCGGGCGAACAGCAAGTCCCAGTGCAGCGGCCTGCAAAGCGCCACGGGATAACAGGTTGAGGGAGCGACCCAACGGCAGCATCAGGAGCACACTCAGTATCAGCAGTCCCCACAAGAATCCGCTGTGCTGCAAACGGGATAAATCACCCATCAGCCAGAAGAGCATCCCAGGCAAACCCGCCACCGGCGCAGTCGCCAGGATAAAACTGATCAACGCCCCCCAGCCAGCGGCCAATACCACCCCGGTCAGGAGCAGGCGGGTTGGTGTCCAGCCCTGGTGCCCACGCGCCAAACCAAACACCAGCAGGGTTGAGAGCAGCGCCCCCATGAATGCAGCACCGGTGATCCAGGTCACCCCCAGCAACATGGCCAGCAGAGCAGCCGTTGCCGCTCCCCCTGATAAACCCAGAATATAGGGGTCCGCCAAGGGGTTGCGCAGTAAAACCTGCATCAAACAACCCGCTAAAGCCAACAAGCCCCCAATGGCAAAAGCCCCCAGCACACGCGGTAACCGCAGTTCCAGAACCAGCAGTTGGTGCAGCGGCTCACCTTGACCGACCAGGGTGCGGGTTACTTGCAGCAGAGACAATGGCTGACTGCCCAGTGCCAGCCCCAATAGCAGGCTCAGTCCCGCCAAAAATAGCAACACAAGCAGAAAACGTGGTGCAGCGGCGGGGGTGATCATGGGCGGGCCACTTGAGATGTTTTGACCTGGGCGGCTTGTGCCAGCGCTTCACAAATCAACGCAGCGCCTTCCAGTAACCGTGGGGTGGTGCGTTGAATCAGTGAGGGTGGAATAAAGTGCAACTGCTGATGCTGGACTGCCGTCACTTGCGGGTAAGC
>SKHR01000205.1 GCA_007116865.1 Marinospirillum sp.
AAAGACAGATCCCTTTGGGTCAGGTCAGCTTTATTGTGGAAGTAACGAAAACGAATACTTTCTTCGGACAAACGGCTATGAAATCTCAGCAGCGCAACCGAGTCCTCGCCACGGATGGGTCGCACTTCGACTTCGCGGCCATCTTTGAGCGGTACCGTCTCCCGCAGATCTTCCGGATAAGGCATGATGGCGTGATAAGCAGGTTCACCCAAATCACACTGCATATCAATGGCAACCAGGGCATCGCGGTTCAATAGCAAAGGATTGATTTCCAGTCCTTTGATCTGGGGAACCTCAGAGCAGAGCTGAGACAGACGAACAAGAATTTCACAAATACGCTGAATGTCCTCTTCCGCATGATTACTGTGCTCCTGAATCAAGCGTCCCGCATGACTGCTGAGCACTAGATGGCGTGCCAGCGTCATATTGAGCGGTGGCAGTGCCACCTGGCGATCAACCAGGATATTGACCTTGAAACCACCTATACCAAAGACAATGACTGGCCCCATCACTGGATCTCGGGTGATGCCAAGATTCAACTGCATGGAGTGTTTGCCCCGCTGCATGGGCTGCAGGACAAAGTGATGGAAACGGCTGTCAGGAAACTTTTCTGCCACCTTGGCTTGAAGCTGTAGGGCCGCCTGATAAACACTTTCATCGCTTTCCAGATCCTGGATCAAGCCCGCAGAAAGTTTATGTGGGTGTTTGCGATAATCAAACGGATAGGCATTGACCTGATGGTGAATTTTTAATGCCAGGGGGCCGTCAATTCGACCCGCAGCCACTCGTGCCTCTTCCGCAGAAGTCGGGTATTCACCGGGCGCTGAAGGAATACCGTAGGCCGCAAGTAACTGACTGGTTTCCTGATGCGTCAGATAATCTCTGTGTTCTGTTTCAGCCGTTTCAATCAGTTGCCTGGCCACCTGGCGTCGATCATGCTGGGTTCCCAGGGCCAGCGTTGGCGGTGTTTCCTGCAACAACTGCTGGTTGCGTTGATAGTTGACCAGATGCATGAACGCTTGCACGGCTTTTTCCGGCGACAAATAGGTCGGAACACCCGCCAGGTTAAACTCATGACGAGCAGGAAAGGCATGCTCTAACCCCATCCAACTGGTCAGCAGGTTGCGTTTATAGGTTTTGCGATGCGCAATCACCGCCAAAGCGGTTGCCTCACTGGGAGCTAAACGCGTGGGAGCATGAACAACCAGCACTGCATCGACACCTGGATCGGCGGATACCGCTTGTATCGCGGTCACAAAATCTTCGGGGGTCGAGCCACCGCCCATGTCCAGCGGATTACTGCGGCTGGTTTCACGGGGCAGCCACTTGGCGAGTTTTTCCCGAGTTTCCTCATTCAATTGGGCCAGACTGCCGCCCTGGTGAATCAAGCGATCCACGGCCAACATGCTTGGCCCCAAGCCGTTGCTGATGATGGCCAGGCGGTCACCGCGCACCGGGCGCATCCGTGTCAGGGTTTCCAGGGCATCAAAAAGCTCTTCACTGTTATCAACCCGCACCATGCCCGCCCGCGAAAAAGCGGCATCGTAAACCGGATCACGATTGGGCAAACCGGGTGTGATCATATCAGGGTCGCCTTGCGCTTCCGGTGTGCGCCCGGACTTGATTGCCAATACCAGCTTGTTGCGCGAAGCTTCACGGACTGCGGTCATAAAGTGGCGCGAATCCGGCAGGGTTTCCAGGTGGAGTAGAATCGCCTGAGCACCGGAAAAACGGTTGATATAGTCAATCACATCTGCCAAACGCACATCCACGCTGTCGCCGAGGGTCACTAGATGGGAAAACCCCATCCCTCGACCATTAGCCCAGTCGATAAATGCATTGGCCAGCATGCCGGACTGACCGATATAAGCCACCTTGCCCGCTTTCACACCCTGGGGTGCAAAACTGGCATTGAGTTTACGTCCGGGCACCAGAATGCCCATACACTCCGGCCCCATCACGCGGATCGCACTGGCCTGAGCCGCACTCAGCAGTTGATCACGATAACCAGCATCTTTTTCGCCTTGAGGGGAGCTGAGTACCAAAGCGGCTTTGACGCCAAAGCGACCCAGTTGCTCAACCACTTCCGGTGCCACACTGAAAGGGGTGCAAACAACGGCCAGATCCGGGACTTCCGGCAGCTCTTCAATCTGATCAAAAACGGGGCAATCATGGACATTCGGTTCATCACGCTGATTGACAACCCAAATCGGGCCAGGAAACCCGGCTTCTTTAAGGTTGATGATCACCTGCCCACCCAGGCTGAAGGGTTTTTCCGAAGCACCTATGACTGCCAGGGTTCGTGGCTCAAAAAAGTAGCGTAAAAAACGAGTGCTCAAGCAACACCTCCCGGCGAATGTTTGAAAGTTGGCAACCTTTGATTTAAGACGTTTGCCCAGTTCTCAGACTCAAAGCAACAGTTTACACTGTCGAAAAAAAGGATGGGCAAAATGATCACATCTTTCATCACTCACCCTGATTGCGCTTTGCATGATATGGGGCCTTGGCATCCTGAAAACCCACTGCGGATCAATGCCATTATTGACCAACTGATGTTGAGCGGTTTGATGAACCAGCTCAATCAGTACCGTGCCCGTCCTGTGGAGCCGGATCAACTGCAACGCGCTCATCCCAAAGCACATCTGCGCTCCTTGGAACTGAGCTTGCCTGAACA
>SKHR01000256.1 GCA_007116865.1 Marinospirillum sp.
CAGGATTATCACTTGCCGCGAGCTCTGTTCATTGCTGAGTATTTTGGGCTGGATGCTCAAGGTTGTATCGCCAGCGGCCCAGGCTGGTCTTCCATGAAGCGGCTGTGGCTGAGGGAGTTGGCCGCGCGGCTGCGCAGTATTGGAGACCTGTATATCTGGCAGCGCCAGCCGGATCAAATGGATGAGCCTCGGCCAATTCCGACAACCTAGCTCGATGCTTGTCCTGTTTGCAACCAAACCTGGGTTGCGGCCAAGTGTTGATCCAGCTCATCCAGCCGCCTGATTAAAGACTCTGGTAGCGCGAGTCCTTGTTTTTTGGCGCTCGCCTGAGCATTGGTCAATGACTGCAGGATATCGTCATCCTGTTCGCGCAGCAGACTGAGGGCATGTTCGGGTGTTTGGTGCCATAACTGCATCAGGTGTTCAAGTGCCAGGGTGAAGCCTTCGATTTCCTGATCAGCCAGACGCGGGCGTATCTTCAAGGCTTCACTGATTTGTGGGCGCAGTTGATCCAAAAGCCTGCTGCGCTCCTGGATCATTTCATCCAGTTGCGCCCGTCGGCTCGATTCGGGTAGCTGCTCGCGCAAATCCTGATAGATGTCCAGGCTTTCATCCAGCCGCTCCAGCAGAGCATTGAACTCTGCCTGAGTTTCACTCAGTAACATGGGATGCCCTCTTGCGGATTCTCATCCCATGATACCAGTCGTTGATCAGAAAGAAACCAGTGGGTTAACTGGAGGCAGCGATCAAAGCCTGTTTTTTCATCTTCATCGCTTGCAGCTCTGCGTCAAAGAAAAACGCGGGTTCATCAAACGCGGGTTTCAGCTGATGCAGCCAGGTGGCCTGGTCGTCATAGCGGGCAAAAAAGGGCCGTTGAACCCAGTCAGGGTTGCGCCCCTGAATAAAGCGCAGTACGAAGACCTTCTCACCCTTGATTTCGGTCACCCCTTGGATCTCCACCTTGCCGGGTTCTGCTGACATGGACGGGCCGCGGGCGGTGCGACATAAGCCAGGAACCTGCTTCATCGCATCGCGATAAATTTCCCAGCAGCGCACCAGCGGCACTTCAAAGTAGTGTTGTGCGCCGGTGTCTCGTTCAACAAAAAGATAGTAGGGAATCATGCCCAGTTGAACCTGCATTTGCCACATTTTTGCCCATTGGTCCGCATCATCATTGATATGGCGTAATAACGGTGCCTGAGTACGGATTTCGGCGCCGGTGGCACGAATGCGGCGGATGGCTTCTCGACAAACCGGGGTGTCCATTTCCTGCCAATGATTGAAGTGGGCCATGAATGCGACATGTTTACCCGCAGCAACCAGTTCACGAAACAGTTGTAAGATTTCCTGTGAATCCTCGTCGGTGACAAAGCGATAAGGCCAGAAGGTCAGGCTTTTCGAGCCAATGCGGAGATTGCGCACATGGGCTAACTCCGGCTTTAACAGTCCCTCAAGGTACATTCTCAGATGTTTGGCTTTCATCACCATCGGATCGCCACCGGTTAGCAGCAGATCCGTCACCTCTGTGTGCTCAGCCAGATAACGGTGCAGGTTGTCCGCCTCGTTGGCGGCAAATTTCAAATCCTTGTCGCCGATAAACTGTGCCCAGCGAAAACAAAAAGTACAGTAGCTATGGCAAACCTGTCCCTGGGAAGGGAAAAACAACACGGTTTCCTGGTACTTATGTTGCATGCCTGCCAGCGGTTGGCCGTCAAGCAGTGGCAGGTTCAGGTCTTTTTGTCCGGCGGGATGGGGGTTCATGCGTGCACGAATGGCGCTGACGCAGGATTTGATAGTCTCAGCCGCTGCCTGATCACGTATCAGTCCGGCAAGCGCCTCATAGTCCTCAGGATGCAGCATCCCCTTCTGTGGAAAGATCAGCTGAAAAACCGGGTCTTCAGGCGCTCGATCCCAGTCAATCAGCTCATCAATCACATAGGTGTTAACGCGAAAAGGCAGCACCTGACTGACGACTTGTATTTCAAAGCGGACAGACTCAGGGAGTTTTTCCAATGGGGCTATTTTATCCAGTTGTCTATGGGTAAAGACCTGAAATGGGCGGGCCTCAATGGCCGGTGTATCGAGTGTGACACGCTGGTTCATCGTCCGACTCCTCTAATTCGCCATCCAAGAGATCACGGTGACTAGACTGTTTGCGGGAGGCAGACTTTTACCGAAAAAAGCAAAGATTTGCAAGGAATCAGGCTGGATTAGCTGATTCAGGCCAAAAAAAGCTCAAAATGCAAAAATATTTGCATTTTGAGCGCTTAAGACAAAGGATCAATGATTGTAAAGATGCACATCCCGCTGAGGGTAGGGAATACTGATATTGGCATCATCAAACTTGAGTTTGATGCGCTCCATCAAATCCCATTTGAGTGCCCAGTAGTTTTCTGTGTTGACCCAAACCCGCAGAGTGAAATCGACTGAGTTATCACCAAAATCCAAAATCGCAGCCATCGGTGTGGGGTCTGACAAAACGCGTTCATCTTCTTCTGCCAGCTTGAGCAGCAGTGCTTTCACTTCACGTACATCATCGTCGTAACTCACACCCACAAAAATATCCAAACGACGGCGCGGTTCAGAAGAATAATTGACAAGGTTGCTTCCCGTTAAGCCGCTGTTCGGCACCATGATGCGGCGGTTGTCCGGGGTGATCAG
>SKHR01000184.1 GCA_007116865.1 Marinospirillum sp.
GGCATTGAACAGAGTGTGACCGAAGCCCAGGATCTCAGCGGCTTGAAGAAAACCCTGGCGATACGCATTGATACGATTCGCAGCCACATGCAGCAGTTTCGTCAGGATCAGGATCAGCAGCTGGAGGCGGCAGAAAAACAGATTCACCAGCTAAATCAGCAAGTCATGCACCTGCAGCAGAAGTCCGATCAACTGCACACACGCATCAAGCAACAACGGGATCTGGCCCTGACCGACCCGCTCACTGGCCTGCCCAATCGCTTGGCTTACAATGACCGCATTGCCTTGGAGCATGCCCGCTGGAAACGCTACGGCCATGATCTGGTCCTGGCCGTATGGGATGTGGATCGGTTTAAACAGATCAATGACACCTATGGGCATCAGGCTGGAGATAAGGCATTGAAGGTGATCGGCCGGTTGTTGCAAAGCCAGGTTCGTGAAACCGACTTTGTCGCCCGTTTTGGCGGTGAAGAATTTTTGCTGGTCATGCCAGAAACGGCCCTGGAACGCGCCCGCGTTTTGGTCGAGCAACTACGCGCTGCAGTAGAAGCCTGCGAGTTTCACTTCCGTGGCAAACGTGTACCGATCACCATTTCATGCGGGATGACCGCCTTCCAAGCGGATGACACACCCGAGCAGGTCTTTGACCGAGCCGATGCCGCGCTTTACCGCGCCAAGAAAAATGGTCGCAATCAATGCGTTAGCGCGTGATCGCCACGTCACTTCGTTCCTCGCGATGACACCTCCCTGTCATTACGAGTCCCTTTCCTGCCATTGCGAGCACCCCTTCTGTCATTGCGAACGCAGCGAAGCAATCTCAGCCTTCAACCACTTCATGACTATGGGTGATCTCAACACCGGCTTTGCCCAGCATGATGGAGGCGGAGCAGTATTTATCTGCCGATAGGGATACCGCGCGTTCAACCTGAGCGGGTTTGAGTGCGGTTCCTGTCACAACAAAGTGCAGGTGGATTTTGCTGAATACCGCCGGCACGGCATCAACCCGCTCAGCGTCCACTTCCACCCGGCAATCAGAAACAGCCTGGCGCGATTTTTTCAGGATGCTGACCACGTCAAAACTGCTGCAGGCACCCAGCCCCATCAGCAGCAACTCCATCGGGCGAGGGCCGCTGTTACGTCCACCCTTATCCTCAGGGCCATCGACTACCAGCGCGTGACCGCTGCCTGATTCCGCAACAAACTGAACACCATCGGTCCATTTAACAGTGGCTTTCATGCTAAGGGCTCCTCACCCGTTTGAAAAAGGGCGGCCAGCGCCGCACCTGGATCTTCAGCACGCATGAACGCCTCACCCACGAGAAAGGCATTGACCTGGCGATCTTGCATCGCCGTGACATCCGCACGAGACATGATGCCGCTTTCGGTGATCACCAGACGGTCTTCCGGGATATGGGGCAGCAGATCCCAGGTATGCGCCAGACTGACTTCAAAGGTATGCAGGTTGCGGTTGTTGATGCCGATGATTCGGTTGGGCAAAGGCAGGGCGCGTTCCAGCTCCTGTTGGTCATGCACTTCAATCAGTACGTCCATGCCCAGTTCATGCGCCAGCAGATTCAGCTCACTCATCTGCTCGTCGCTGAGCGCTGCCGCGATCAGCAAAATCGCATCGGCCTGTATCGCGCGCGCTTCAAAGACCTGATAAGGATCGACGATAAAATCTTTACGAATCACCGGCAGATGGCAGGCGGCTCTGGCTTGCTGCAAATAGGCTTCATCGCCTTGAAAAAAATCCTTGTCAGTCAGTACTGATAAACAAGCTGCGCCACAGGCTTCGTAACGCTGGGCGATCTCTGCGGGAATAAAATCTTCGCGCAGCACCCCTTTGCTGGGTGAGGCTTTTTTTATTTCCGCGATCACTGCTGGCTGCCCGGCCTGGACCCGGTTGATCAGTGCCTGAGAAAAGCCACGTGGCAGATCGGCCTGCTCGGCCAGCTCACGCAATCGACTGATGGACTGCTTTTTACTCCGCTCGGCCACTTCCTGATGTTTGCGGGCAAGGATCTTTTTTAAAATCGTTGGGGTAGATTCACTCATGCGGCGGCCTTTATTGCGCGGGTTCGGCAAGCTGCGAAGACAAGGCAGCCAGCTGTTTGAGTTTGTCGAGCGCCTGACCATTGCTCAGCACTGCCTGAGCCATCGCAACGCCTTCTTCAATGGAATCAGCCACGTCAGCCACATAGAGCGCCGCACCGGCGTTGAGCAGCACCATATCGCGTGCTGGCCCCGCCTGTCCGCTCAATACCTGGCGAACCAGTTGTAAAGAAGCGGCGGCGCTATCCACCTTGAGGCTATCCAGGGGCTGGCGTTCAATGCCGACCTGTTCGGGGCGAAACACAAACTCGCTGATTTGGCCGTCTTTGACTTCTGCCACCTGGGTTGGCTGAGCAATCGAAATTTCATCCAGCCCATCATCGGCACACACCACCCAGGCATGCTGCATGCCCAGCTGTAGCAATACCTCAGCCATTGGGCGTACCAGGGCGGGAGTAAATACGCCTAGCAACTGGTGTTTAACGGCGGCGGGATTGGTCAAAGGCCCCAGAATATTGAACAGGGTGCGCACTCCCATTTCCCGACGCGGGCCGATCGCATGTTTCATGGCACTGTGATGCTGAGGGGCAAACATGAA
>SKHR01000155.1 GCA_007116865.1 Marinospirillum sp.
CACCTATGCCTGGTTATTACTGGCAGTGACCATCAGTGGTTTTGGTGCCGGGTTAAGCTTCCCAACGGGCAATCACTGGCTACTCAGTTTTGCGGACCCAGCCTGGCGGGGGCGGATTCTGGGTGGATTTGCATCAGTCTTTTTTATGGGGCAGTTTTTATCCCCGCTGCTGGCCGCACCGATTGAAGCCCGCTTAGGACTCAGTGGCGTCTTTTGGGCCGGGTCAGTGGTGGCGCTGTGCTTGTCCGGGCTGCTGGTGCTGGTTCAGCGAGCCCGGCATTCCGAGTAATTATTCTCTTTTTTTTACATCAAACAGGCGGTTAAGCTTGTCGAATTCGGCGCGCAGCACCTACACTGCAAAAAACAAAATTGACTGCGATGGAGTCCTGCGATGTTTGAAGCTGCTGAACTCGGGCGAAAAATCAAAAAAACCGTATACAATGAAGAAATCGAAGGTCTGAGAGCCGACCTGCTTCAATGTCAGCAAGAACTGCTTGATTGTGATTTTTCAGTGGTGCTGCTGATTTCCGGTGTGGATGGAGCCGGCAAAGGCGAAATGGTCAATCAGCTGCACGAATGGATGGATCCGCGTTATCTGGAAACGACCGCCTTTGATGCACCGACCGAAGAAGAGCGTGAGCGCCCACATTTTTGGCGTTACTGGCGCGCTTTGCCACCCAAGGGGAAAATTGGGATCCACTTTAGCTCCTGGTACAGCGACCCGATTGCTCAGCGCCTCAATGGACAAATCACTCAAAGCCAGCATGAAGCCTACCTTTCCAGGGTGAATACACTGGAAAAGATGCTGGTAGATGATGGCACCCTGTTGATCAAAATGTGGCTGCATCTGGGCAAAAAACACTACAAACAAAGAATTCGCCACTTGGCGAGTGATCCCAAAACTGCCTGGCGGGTATCAAAAAAGAATCTGGATAACATCAAGGTATTTGATGAGTTTCGCAGTGTCGCTGAGGATACTCTGCGCCAAACCAGTACCGGTCATGCGCCTTGGATCATTGTTGAGGGTTATGATCCACGTTATCGCAGTCTGACCGTGGGTCGCTTGCTGCGTGACATGGTCAGAAAACGTATGGAGGTTGACCCCAAAACCCTGACTTCACCCACGGTTGACTGGACGGCGAAAAAAGACAAAACCACTCTGCTGGATTTTGTTGATCTGAGCCAGGCGCTCAAGAAAAAAGAATACAAAGAGCAGTTACTGCACTACCAGGCTCGTCTCAATGTGCTGGCGCGCAAGGCACACAAGCAAAAACTCAGCACAGTGATGGCGCTTGAAGGCTGGGATGCGGCCGGTAAAGGCGGCATGATCCGCCGGATTATTCACGCCCTGGACTCTCGTCATTATCGAGTCATTCCGGTGGCAGCACCCACCGATGAAGAAAAAGCCCGCCATTATTTGTGGCGTTTTTGGCGCCACCTCCAGCGTGCAGGGCATATGACGATTTTCGACCGAACCTGGTATGGGCGGGTTTTGGTGGAGCGCATTGAAGGTTATGCGCGGACGGATGAGTGGATTCGCGCCTATCAGGAAATCAATGAGTTTGAAGAAGAGCTCACTGAGCATGGCATCGTGCTGATGAAATACTGGCTGCATATTGACAAAAATGAGCAGCTGGCTCGCTTTAAAGCCAGAGAACAAATCAGCTATAAGCAGCATAAAATCACTGATGAAGACTACCGTAATCGTGAGCGCTGGGACGACTATGCGCAAGCGGTTGCTGACATGGTGGAGCGAACCAGTACCCAGGTCGCGCCCTGGCATATCATCGAAGGCAATGATAAGCGTTATGCCCGGGTGCGGGCGCTACAACTCCTATGTGACCGACTGGAACAGGTGGTTTAACCTGTGTTCTAAAGCCGCATATTTCTGTCAGGCGTCAGAGTCATCTCAGCGTGTTTCAGGAGGAAACCAGATATGAATCTCATCGAGCTGTTTGAACAGTTTGAAAGACGCCGGCGGCCGCTCTCGGTGTTGGCCGCCTTTATCATCCTTTTGCTCCTGGTTGGGGTGGTTCTGCTGGTGTATTTCACTGGTGGGATCAAGTTTGTTTATTCTCACTCCATGTATTTACCCATCTTGCTGGCGGGTATGTTATTTGGCGTTTGGGGAGGCGTGCTGATTGGGGTGCTCGCAGGTTTGGTGTTAGGGCCATGGATGCCCATTGATGTCCAAGCTGGAGAAATGCAGCCGCTACAAAACTGGGTTTACCGTCTGGGATTTTTCACCCTGATCGGTTTTTTTGCCGGCGTCTTTAGTGATCTATCCAGAGCTTACCTGCGCCACCTTCGCTGGTTGACCCGGCATGACTCGGCTTCTGGCTTGGCTAACCGTGAAGCCTTGATACGTGAGCTGTCTGCTGAATTTGCCGAGCGGTCAGGCTCGGATCATTTTTTGCTGCTGGTGGCTTTTGAAAACACCCGTGAAATGAAATCGGTTTTTGGTCAAGGAGTGACCGATGTCGCAGTCTCTCAGTTGGCTCAAAAATTAAGCATCAATGCTGATCATCAGCAGATTTATCGTATTGCACCCGCCCAGCTGGCTTTTTTACTGCACGCTCAGGGCCCCGCTTTCATTGATCTGCTCAAGGCAATGGTTCAGCAGTCTCGTGAGCCCATCATCTATAACAATATTTCCATCCACCTGGATACGCGGATTGGTTATGTGCGTCTCAATGATGTGGATATGAGTGCAGAAATGAGTCTGCAAAGTGCTGAATCTGCACTGGTGATGGCACAACAAAAAGCACGAGACTACATGGGGTTTCGGCCGGAAATTCTGACCCGGGTCAGGGGCAACCTGATCCTTTTGGGAGAGTTGAAAGAAGCCCTCGAGCAAGGGCAGTTAACCCTGCATTACCAACCCAAAATTGATTTGCACACTGGACAGGTCTGTGGAGTAGAGGCGCTCATGCGCTGGCATCATCCAGTACGTGGACTCATTGCGCCTGGCGATTTTATCCCTCGTGCAGAGCAGAGCACCCTGATCAATCAAGTGACAGATTTTGTGCTCAATCAAGTCATGCAGACTCAGCGTCAATGGCTGCAGCAGGGGGTTTCGGTGCCCGTAGCAGTCAATGTGTCAACGCGTAATTTGCTGCAGCCAAATTTCGCTGACCGGGTTTTTGCGCTGTTAGAGCATTATCAACTGGATGCGCGCCTGCTGGAGCTGGAGGTGACTGAAGGGGCGCTGATGCTCGATATGGAACGAACCCTGCGTGAACTTTCACGTCTGGATGAATTAAACATCATTCTTTCTATCGATGACTTTGGAACCGGTTACTTATCTTTGCAGTATCTTCACCGTTTACCGGTTTCCCTGTTGAAAATAGACCAAACCTTTGTTCATCAACTGCCAGACGATGCTGGCGCACGCTATATTTTGGAAGCCGCGATCGGCCTGGCGCATAAAATGGGGATTAAGGCACTGGCTGAAGGAGTAGAAACCCAGGCGCATTTTGAGTTGCTCAAAAGCATGAGCTGCGATCTGGCCCAGGGTTTCCTGATGTGCCGGCCAGTGCCGGCGGACGAGTTTTTAGAGTGGTATCAGCAGCGGGGTGGCCTTTACCCTTGATGGGCTCCAGGCAGGTCTTCTCATATTGTTGTATGCTGTTGTTATCTAAGGATCAATAGGAGGTGAGTCATGCGAGTAGCAGGCAAGAATATTTTGGTGACCGGAGGTGCCAGCGGAATCGGACTGGCCGCCGTTGAACGTTGTATGCAGGAAGGGGCGAATGTCGTGATGTCGGATCTGGCTCAATCTGAAGGAGCCAGTCGCGCAGCGGCTTTAGATGCCGTTCATGCTGGGCGCTGTATTTTTCGCGCTTGTGATGTGTCTTCTACCGCGGAGGTGGATCAGCTGATGGCATTTATGCTGGCTGAGCTGGGGAGTGTTGACGGCGTATTCAATAATGCCGGCATCGGTGGCATTTGTCCGGCTGAAGACTATCCGGATGAAGACTTTCTACGCATTATCGATATCAATCTGACCGGGGTTTTTCGGGTGGCTCGGGCAGCATTAAAACCCATGTATGCCCAGGGCAGTGGCGCTATCGTTAACTGCGCTTCGATTCTTGGGGTCTTTGGCCAGTCTGGAACGGCAGCCTATACCGCGGCTAAGGGCGGTGTGGTGAACATGACGCGAACACTGGCTTTGGAGGCAGCGAAAAAAGGGGTGAGGGTCAACACGATTGGGCCAGGTTATATTGACACACCTTTATTAGCGGGTTTGGATGATGAGTTGATGCAGGGGCTGATCAGCCTGCATCCCATTGGTCGCTTAGGGCGTCCAGAGGAAGTTGCCAGTGCCTTTTTGTTTTTAGTCAGCGATGAAGCCAGCTTTATCACCGGTGCTAACCTGCTGGTGGATGGTGGGTTTACTGCCGGTAAATCCTGAGTTGTGTTCACGCCAGGCTGACCCCGATTGAGGTCAGCCTGTTTTTTTTGTGTATGGGTTGGGGGGGGCAATGTATAACCAGTCCCAGTCGGGTTTGTTTAAAGGAATGAATCCGCTGATGACCAAGGTTTCCGTGATCATGGTGTTGATCACGTTGGTTTTAGGCAGTGTGTTCACCGAAGCCAGTGCAGCGGGTGTGGCCCACCTAAGGCAGTGGCTGACGCCATTTTTAGAGTGGTACTATGTACTGCTGGTCGCATTTTTGTTGTTTTTTATGATCTGGCTGGGCACTGGGCGCTATAAAAACGTCCGTCTGGGCGGTGATGCTGAGTTGCCCGAATTCACCTTCTTTTCCTGGGTCAGCATGCTGTTTGCAGCGGGCACAGGGGTCGGGATTTTATTCTGGTCGGTGGCACAACCGATTTTGCAGTTTGATGATAACCCCTTCATTCATATTGTCTCATCCGATGCTGAAGCGGCCGTTGTGGCCATGCGTTTGTCGTTTTTCCACTGGGGCATCAATGGCTGGGCTATTTTTTCATTTGTGGCTTTAGCCCTGGCCTATTTTTCCTTTCGTCATGATCTTCCATTAACGATTCGTTCAGTGCTTTATCCCCTGCTGGGTGAACGGGTTCGAGGTCCGTTGGGTGACCTGGTGGATTTGCTGGCGGTGTTTGGCACGGTATTTGGTATTGCCACGACCCTGGGATTAGGGGTTCAACAGATGAATGCCGGTCTGCAACAGGTTTTTGGTTTTGCTAGCACCCCCCAGCTGCAACTGCTAGTAATCGCCGTGATCATGCTCATTGCGACTGCCTCTGTGGTGTCCGGAGTCTCCCGAGGCGTTCGACTTTTATCAGAACTGAACTTCTGGTTGAGCATTGCCGCCGTGATTTTCATGTTGAGCTTTGGTCCGACTCAATATCTGATCGGGCTGACCATAGAGGCAACGGGTGACTACATCCAGAACCTGTTGCGCATGACCTTTCACACCAATGTCACGCATGGCAGTGACTGGCAAGCAGAGTGGACGGTGTTCTTTTGGGGTTGGTGGCTGGCCTGGTCTCCTTTTGTGGGTATGTTTATTGCCCGGATCTCGCGTGGACGAACTTTTCGTGAGTTTGTGATGGGGGTGCTGCTGGTGCCGACGGGTATCACCCTGGTGTGGATCGGTCTGTTTGGTGGGACCGCACTTTATCATGAGCTGTTTGGTGGTGGCGGCATTGTTGAAGCGGTGGAGCGGGATGTGGCCACCGCTTTGTTTGTGACCCTGGAAGGCATGGATCTCGGTGCGATGACGCCTTGGGTTTCTGGCTTGCTGATTTTGCTCATAGGTACCTACCTGATCACTTCTGCTAATGCGGGCACCCTGGTGATCAATACTATCTTGTCGGGAGGGGATTCCGATCCACCAACAGCTCACCGCATCCTGTGGGGTGTTTTCCTGGCGCTGCTGACCAGTGTGTTATTGCTGGCCGGTGGACTGGATACTCTGCAAGCAGCGGTGATTGCAGCAGCGATGCCGTTTTCACTGGTTGTGTTAAGCATGGTGCTGGGATTGCTCCGAGCCCTGGCAGGCGAGCGTTTTGCAGCCAGAGAAGGCGAGCGTTCGGCTTTTCCGGCTGAGCCCTGGGTGGTGACGGAAACTCAGCATGAGGAAACCTGTCAGGAGGAAAAAATATCACCAGAATCAGTGGCTAAGTAGTGTTCTGGGTGACTGTAAACAGGCACAATGCTGGCTGGGTATTGGGGAAAACGGACCATGAGTGCTGAATCAACAACCTTGCGTTTAAATAAATTTATCAGTGAGACTGGGCTTTGCTCACGACGTGAAGCGGACCGACTGATTGAGGCGGGCCAGGTTCGGGTCAATGGCAAGGTTGCACTGATGGGCGCCCAGGTCAGTGATGCCGATCAGATCACGGTCAAGGGCAAGCGCTTAAAAAACAAACCGGAAGCGGTTTATTTGGCCTATTACAAGCCGGTTGGGGTGACCTCAACCACTGATCAGACTGAGAAAGATAATATTGTTGATGCCGTCAATTACAAAAAGAGCCGCATTTTTCCGGTTGGACGCTTGGATAAACCATCCGAAGGCTTGATTTTACTAACCAACGACGGTGATATCGTCAATAAAATTCTGCGTGCCGGCAATGCGCATGAGAAGGAATACCTGGTGTGGGTTGATCGGGTGATTGATCATGAATTTGTTCGGCGCATGGCCTCGGGCATCCCCATTCTGGGTACCGTGACTCAACCCTGTCGAGTGCGTCAGCTTGGAGATCGCCACTTCAGTATTGTTTTGACCCAAGGGTTGAATCGGCAAATCCGGCGCATGACCGAGTATCTGGGATATCAAGTGACCCGGTTAAAGCGAACCAGGATCATGAACCTCACGCTGGATGGTCTCAAACCAGGGCAGTGGCGCTTGCTTGGGCGTTCAGAAATGGCTGCGATTCAGGCGATGATTCAGAGCTCCAGCGGTACAGAAGAAGCCAGTCGCCAGCCGTCCAGATCAAGGGCAAAAAGCAGCGCTTCTACGTCAGGGAAACCGGTGAGCAAAAAGTTGCGTTCAGCCAAAAAAAGTGGAAAAAAAGATTTGTCAGTCAAGCGAGTACGAAGAAAAGCCTGAAAATGGCCTAGACTGGATTGTATCTGGGGTGGTTTCTTTTATACTCATTAAAATGCACCTTTTCGGATATAAGCCGCGAGACTGTCCACTTGATTTGTGATAACCGCCAGCACCAGCTGGAAATCTTAGATGCTGCCAATGAACTGATCGCCACCATCACGCCAGATCAGCGTCTGGCTTATGTCAACCTGGCCGGGCGTCGCTTGTTGTCAATTCCCGCTGAGCTGGATTTAAGTGAAGAGCTTTTGTATGTCCGCGACTTTCACTCAGATGAAACCTATGACTGGTTGCAGCAGTATGCACTGGCCGAAGTGGTGGCTGGCAAAGGAAGCTGGGAGGGTGAGGTTGAGTTCCGTAACCTGAGTGGTCAAGTTTTTCCCGTTGAGCTGCTGATCATTGCGCATCAAGATGCGCAGGGGCAGGTGAACTGGCTGACTGGCATTGGACGTGATCTGCGCCGCCGCAAACGCTTCGAGTCACGCCAGCGACTGGCCTGGATGGTCTTTGACCACACGGTTGAAGGCATCATCATCACCGATGCCAAAGCACGGATTCAAGAGGTCAATCAGGCGTTTACCGAGATCACTGGCTACTCTGCCAGTGAGGTGATTGGCCTCACACCTAAATTTCTGCGCTCCAACCACCACAGCGCTGAATTTTATCAGGAAATATGGGACAGTATTGCTCGGCAGGATCACTGGCAGGGTGAAGTCTGGAACCGGCGAAAAGATGGCAGCGTGTATCTGCAATGGCTGTCTTTGAATTGTGTGCGCAACGCGCAGGGTGAGATTGACAATTATATTTCTGTGTTTCACGACCTGACCGAGTTGCGCGCCAAGGAGGCGGAAATCGCCCATCTGGCCAGTCATGACCCCTTGACCGGACTGGGCAATCGTTTATTGCTCAATGATCGAATGAGCCATGCACTCAATCAGGCACGCCATCAGCAATCCAGCCTGGCGCTGCTGGTCATGGATCTGGGCAACATCCAGTTGATCAATGAAAGTCTGGGCTATGAGCTGTGTGATGAGCTGATCCGTCATCAGGGCAAACAGTTGCAACAAGTAATCGACGAACAGCATAGCCTGGTACGCATTGGGGCGGATGAGTTTGCATTGTTATTTGAAGACGTGACCAGCATGCGTGATGTGATTCGCCTGGGTGAGCGCCTTTTAACCCTGCTGGGCCAGCCGGTGGACTTGCGTGGTCAGTCACTGGTGCTCACACCCTCAATGGGCATCGCTTGCTTTCCTGCGGACGCAGAAGATAGCGAGGCACTTTTGATTCACGCTCAATCGGCTCTGGCCAGCGCCAAGCAGGCGGGGCGTGGAAGCCTGCGTTTTTTCGATCAGGCCGTCGGTTATGTTGCCAAAGAACGCCTGGCTTTGGAGCAGGCGTTACGCACGGCCGTCAAAGATGGTGGCCTGAGTCTGCACTTTCAGCCGAAAGTCATCCTGCCGTCTGCACAGGTCTGTGGTGCGGAAGCGCTGCTGCGCTGGGAGCACCCGGAAATGGGTCACCTGTCTCCTGCCGTATTCATTCCTCTGGCTGAGACTTCCGGATTGATTGTTGAACTCGGTGGCTGGGTTGTGCACCAGGTCTGTGAATGCCTGGGGCGCTGGTTGAATCAGGGGCTGAACCCTGTGCCAGTGGCGGTCAATATCGCTATTCAGCAGCTAGAGCAACCAGACTTTGCTGATTGGCTGGTCAAGCAGGTGAATCAGGCCGGCATCCCGGTTGACCTGCTAGAGCTGGAAGTGACTGAAACGAGTTTGATGAAAAGTGAGAATCTGGCGTTAAGCACTTTGGAAGAACTAAGACGACATGGCTTTCGGATTGCGCTGGATGACTTTGGAACCGGTTACTCCAGTTTGTCCTACTTGCGTAAGCTGCCTTTGGCGACCCTGAAAATTGATCGCTCTTTTGTGCAGGAAATGCAGAATGACCGGGTCAGTGACTCAATCGTTCATACAGTGATTCAACTGGCTCAGAATCTGTCCTTGGAAGTCGTTGCCGAGGGGATTGAGGCACTGTCACAAGCGGAACGCTTGCAGGCCCTGGGCTGTTCTCAAGCACAGGGTTTTTATTTTTATCGCCCCATGCCTGAGCGAGATTTCCATCACCTGCTTGAATCACGCTCGATGCTTTAAGACCGCTGGTTGTCCTTGTGTTTGTTACGATGAGTCGATTAGACTGGCCAGCCTAATTCTCTTGATCAGGGTTTTCTAATCTATGTTCCCACTTGTGAAGCGCTTTTTACCACTGATCATTTTACTCGTGGCCGTATCCGGCTTTTTATTGCTGCGCCTGACGCGCCCCGAGCCGCCCCCTGCTGGAGACCAGGAAAGACGCTGGCCGGTCGCAGTGATAGCGGCTCAATCGGTGGCTTTGGCCCCAGAGTTGCGTCTCTATGGCCAGTTGAACAGTGCCACTGATGCCGTGCTTCGAGCCCGCGTGGCGGCGGATGTGGTCGCAATTCCTGTGCGCGCAGGACAAAGTGTGCAGCCGGGTGATTTACTGGTGCAACTGGATGATCTGGATGCCCGAGCACTGCTGGCCCAGCGTGAAGCAGAACTGGCAGATGCCCAGGCTCAGTTACTCCAGGTTGAGCAGCAGCAAGCTCGCGATCAGCAAGCCCTCATTGAAGAGCAAGTGATGCTGGAAATTGCCGAACGCCAGTATCAACGGATCACCCAACTGGCCAGGACGGATCAGGCCTCTGCACGACAACGTGAGGAAGCCGAGCTCACCCTGGCACAGCAACGCTTGGCAGTCCTCAATCGCCAGCTGAGTCTGGATACTTTTGAACTGCGTTTAACTCAGGCACGTGCGGGTGCCGACCGGGCGCAGCGCCTTTATGAAATGGCCGAGCGAGACTGGGCCTCAACACGCCTGCAAGCGACCGGGCACTGGCGGATTCAGTCGCTGGAAGTGAGTGAGGGTGATCGTGTCGCTGCGCATGAGCCATTGATGCGTGTGTTTGCTCCTCAAGCCTTGGAAATGCAGGCCCGCATTCCCTTGCCCTATGTCAG
>SKHR01000117.1 GCA_007116865.1 Marinospirillum sp.
TGTAAGCGCTGAAAACGACTGATCACATCACCAATGGTGTAGTTGCGCACATGCCCCATGTGCAGCTTGCCGCTGGGGTAGGGGAACATGGACAGGCAGTAGAATTTCTCTTTCTGGGTGTCTTCAATCGCCTTGAAACACTGGTTGGTTTCCCAGAACTGCTGTGCCTGGGATTCCAGTTCAGCCGGTTGGTAGTCTGGAATCAGGGGATCGTGAGTCGCAGTAGAGGAAGGCATGTCCATGGATATCAGTTACCTTGTGTTGCAAAAGGTGGAAAATAAAGGCGTCAAGCGCCATCAAAATAACGCATTAGGATACACCAGACGTGGGTAAAACTGTAGCGCAGGAGCGGTTGATGAGGCATAAAAGGCACGGCATTTGCTTAATTTGCGGCAAAGCATTTTCTACCAAAGTATGAAAGGCTAGAATGCTTTCTTCCTCTGCCATTTAAAGGATCAACCGATGCTGGAACGTCTCTTTCAACTCAAGGCCAATAATACCTCTGTGCGAACCGAGGTGATTGCTGGGGTGACGACTTTTCTCACCATGGCTTACATCATCTTTGTGAACCCTTCAATGCTGGCGGCCACCGGTATGGATGAGGGGGCGGTTTTTGTGGCGACCTGTTTAGCCGCTGCGGTGGGCTGTCTCATTATGGGGCTTTATGCCAACTATCCGATCGCGCTTGCACCAGGAATGGGCTTGAATGCCTTTTTCACCTACGGTGTGGTGTTGGGGATGGGCTACTCCTGGGAAGTTGCTCTGGGTGCGATTTTTCTCTCGGGTGTGCTGTTCATTCTGATCAGTATTTTCAAAATCCGTGAGTGGGTGATCAACTCGATTCCTGCCTCGCTCAAGCTGGGGATTGCGGCCGGTATCGGTTTGTTCCTGGCCATCATCGCGTTGAAAAATGCTGGCATCGTGGTTGAGCATCCTGCAACGCTGGTTACTTTAGGCGACCTGTCCAATCCAGCCGCGATTTACGGCTTTTTGGGCTTCTTTTTGATCGCGGCTTTGGCCTACCTGAAAATTACCGGGGCGGTCATGCTGGGTATTCTTGGGGTGACCCTTCTAGCCATGCTCTTGGGTCACAATGAGTTTGGTGGCCTGGTGTCCATGCCGCCTTCGGTTGCGCCAACCTTCATGGCGATGGATATTGCCGGTGCCTTTGAAGTGGGCATGATCAGTGTGATTTTCGCCTTCTTGTTTGTGGATTTGTTTGATACCTCCGGCACTCTGATCGGGGTGGCTGAGCGGGGCAAAATGCTGGATAAAGATGGCAAGCTGCCACGCATCAAAAAAGCCCTGTTAGCCGACTCTAGTGCAACCGTTGCTGGTTCGATTTTCGGTACCTCTTCAACTACCAGTTATATTGAAAGTGCATCAGGGGTGGCAGCGGGTGGCCGTACTGGTCTGACTGCGGTGGTGGTTGCTGGTTTGTTTTTGATCAGCTTGTTCTTTGCACCGCTGGCCGGTTCGATTCCTGCATTTGCAACCGCCGGTGCTCTGCTTTACGTGGCAGTGTTGATGACCGGCAGCTTGTCGAAAGTCAACTGGGAGGATGTTACCGAAGCGGCGCCGGTAATGATCGCGGCTTTGACCATGCCATTGACCTTCTCCATCGCGCACGGCATTGCGCTGGCTTTTGTCAGCTATGCGGCGATCAAGCTCTTCTCTGGACAGGGCAAGCAGGTCAGCATTAGTGTTTATGTGCTGGCCGCGCTGTTTGTGGTGAAGTTTGTTTTCTTCGCCTGAGTTTTAGGTTGCAACAAAACGCACCAAAAGGTCATGCCTGCGGTGCGTTTTTTTATGAATGGAGAAAAATATGAGTCAACAGGCACTGATCGATTGGGTCCGGCGATTGCCGAAAGCCGAGCTCCACTTGCATATTGAAGGCAGTCTTGAGCCGCAGATGGTTTTTGATCTGGCCAAGCGCAATGGCGTCAGCCTGGATTACCCGACGGTTGAGGCACTTAAGGCCGCCTATGATTTTGACAGCCTGCAGGCCTTTTTGGATGTCTATTATGCGGGCATGTCGGTGTTGCTGAATGAGGCGGATTTTTATGCCATGACTCAGGCTTATTGTCAGCGGGCGGTGGCCGATGGTGTGCGTCATGTGGAGGTGTTTTTTGATCCGCAGGGGCACACTGAACGTGGCGTTGAACTCAGCGTGGTGGTCGAGGGCATACTGCGAGCACTTAAAGAGGCGCAAGCACAATGGGATCTCAGTTATCAGCTGATTCCTAACTTTTTGCGCCATCTGTCCGAGGAAAGCGCGATTGAAACCTTTCATGCGCTGCGTCCCTGGTACGCTGAGTTGGCCGGTTTTGGTTTGGATTCCTCCGAGCTGGGGCATCCACCGGAGAAGTTTGCGCGGGTGTTCGCCCTGTGTCGTGAGGCCGGGTTTAAAGTCACCGCTCATGCCGGTGAAGAAGGCCCGCCTGAGTATGTCTGGCAGGCACTAAAAACCTTGCAGGTGGATCGTATCGATCACGGCAATCGGGCGCTGGAAGACGTGCAGTTGGTGGATCACTTGCGTCAAACCCAGATGCCGCTCACGGTTTGCCCTTTATCCAACCTGAAGCTGTGTGTTGTGGATGACCTCAAAAATCATCCTTTGCCACAGATGCTGCAGCAA
>SKHR01000187.1 GCA_007116865.1 Marinospirillum sp.
CCTTGTGCTTCCAGGGTGCGCCCAATCACCGCCATGCCGAACGAGGGGTGATCGATATAGGCATCGCCGGTCACCAACAAAATATCGCAGCTATCCCAGCCGAGTTGATCCATTTCTTCACGGGTCATTGGCAGAAAGTCAGCGGTACCGAAACACTCGGCCCAGTATTTGGGATAATCAAAAATGCGGCGTGGGGACATAACAGGCATCAACGGTCACTCAGTAGAGAGGGGATTCTACCTGATTCAGGGGTGAAGCGTCAGGCGAAAATGGGGTATTCTCTGAGCCAAAAGCGAAAGGAGTTGTTGAATGCGTTTGATCGGCGTTTTATTGCTGACGGGGCTCCTGGCCTCAACCAGTGCATGGGCGGGCAAGCCTTGGGTGGGTTTTCGTGTGGCCCAGGTGGAGCCGGACTTTACCTGGCTGGATGAGTCCTCAACCACGGGGGTGGGCATGGTGATGGGCATGTGGTATCCCCACTGGCGCATCTATGGTGACCTGAATCTGCAAAGTTTTGATCAGGCAGACACCCGCACCATCCATGTGAATCAGGATTTTCTTTGGTCCTTGACTGAGCGCACTCAGCTGTTTGCGGGCTGGCATCTGGGTCTGGCAGATCTGGAGTTGGCCAGTGCCCATGGGGTGCGTTATTACGATTCAGGCCCCGGTGGCGGTGTTCAGGCGGGCCTGATCTACTCAGTGTCAAATCGCTGGCTGATTGAAGTCGGCGCCAGATACAGCCGCTACGATGTCAGCTCTGACAGCGCCGTGGCCGGTCAGCCGATTGACCTGGAGGCCCTCACCGAGGTCTTCCTGGTGTTGAGTTATGCTCATTGATCACCGGCATGCCACTTTTTCCATTGTAGCAAGCGGGTCAGGGTGGCACGTAGGGCAGCGGGTTTGACGGGTTTGTGCAACAGCATGAACCCGGCTTCAGCGACCTCATTGGCGATTTCATCGGTGCGGTCCGCAGTGATGATCACCCCGGAAATTGCCTCACCCAAATAGGCTTCCAGCTGTTTTAAGGCTTCCACCCCGGTTCGATCATCGTCCAGGTGGTAATCGGCCAGATAGAGGGTCGGGCGTTCCTCAGACGGTGTTTGTGCCAGAATCTCTTGGGCTGCCTCCGCATGGAGTGCGGTTTTCACCTCACATTGCCAGCCGCCCAGCATGGCCTGCATGCCCTCCAGAATCAGCGGCTCGTTATCAATGCACAGCAGCTTCAGCCCTTCAAGACGGTTCATGCCACTGCGTTTGCTGGGCGAGTGAGCGGTCACTAACTGCGCTTGGGCCTGAGGCACGGTGACACTGAAAACCGTGCCCTTGCCTGGCCAGCTGCGCACTTGAATGGGGTGTCCCAGCACTCTGGCCATGCGCTCGGCAATAGAAAGCCCCAGCCCCAGGCCTTTTTCCTTGTGTTTGTCCGGGGTGTCGAGGCGGCGAAATTCCTGAAAAATCTCACCCAGGCGGCTTTCAGGGATGCCGGGGCCCGTATCCCAAACCTCAATGCGGATTTCTTGTTTGACCCTGCGGCAGCCAAGCAGCACCCGCCCCTGGGGAGTGTAACGCAGGGCATTGGACAAGAAATTCTGCAGGATTCGACGCAGCATTTGTGGATCACTGCGAACCCAGGCACGGGTGGAGACACGTTCAAAATTCAGACCCCGCTCAGCGGCCATCACGCGAAACTCGGCTTTCAGCGGATTGAGCACTTCTTTGAGCGCAAAGTCACTGATTTTGGGCTGTAATGCACCGGCATCGAGTTTGGAAATATCCAATAACGTGCTCAACAGCTCTTCGGCTGCCCGCAAGGAGTCGTCAATATGCCCGGTCTGTTTTTTCAACTCAGGATCTAACACCTGCTGAGACAAGGCCGAGGCAAAAAGTCGGGCGGCATTCAGGGGTTGCAGCAGGTCATGACTGGCGGCTGCCAAAAAGCGGGTTTTCGAGGCGTTGGCATCTTCAGCCTGTTGTTTGGCCTGGCGCATATCCTGCTCTGCGCGTGCGCGCACCTGGTTTTCCTTGAACAAGGCGCTGTTTAGCTCTGACAGGGCGAGGGTACGCTCACGGACGCGCTCTTCCAGGTGTTCGTTGGTTTCCTGCAGGGCGATTTCGACCAGACGCCGCTCAGTGATGTCCTGATACAGCGCGAAAAAACCCAGCACTTCATTGGTGTTGTCATCAAAGTGCGGGGTGTAGGTGACCAGCGCATAACGAACCGACTGGTTGCGACCGGGTAATTCCAGCTCAAAGGTTTGGCGGCGGCCTTGCAGTGCCGCATGCATATAGGGCTTGCGGGTTTCGTATTCCGGGCGCGATAAAACATCGTAAACCGGGCGGTTGATCACCTGGTTACGATCCACGCCCATCGCCTGTTCATAAGCACGGTTGGTAAACAGGTAGCGTTTTTCGACATCAAAATAGGCGATCAGTGCGGGCACGTTGTCGGTGTAGATGCGTATGTTGTTTTCTGACTGGATCAGTGCTTCTTCGATTTGTTTTTGCTGGGTAATGTCCTGATAACTATAAACAAAGCCGCCGCCTGGCATGGGGTTGCCCTGTACTTCCAGCACCGTGCCATCACTGCGATAACGCACGTAACGATGTGGCTCACCGGC
>SKHR01000001.1 GCA_007116865.1 Marinospirillum sp.
ATCCAGCACTATCGGGATGCCGGGTTTGAGATCGCCCTTGATGACCTGGGCGCCGGTTATTCCGGGCTGCGCCTCTGGTCTGAAATCAGCCCCGACTATGTCAAGGTGGATCGCCACTTTGTCCACCAGGCGCCCGAAGACAAGGTGAAGCAAGATTTTCTGCGTTTCATCCTCAATATTGCCCAGTCCCTGGGAACCCGAGTGATCGCTGAAGGGGTTGAAACCGCTGCCGAGCTTCAACTGCTGGAAGAAATGGGATATGAGCTGGTGCAAGGATATTATCTGGCCCGTCCCAGTGCCCGCCCGATGGCCTTAATCGGAGAAACACAAGTCAGCCTTACTTAAAATCGAATATGCAAATTTACGCACTGCGACGTCTAGTCGCGCGTGATGAGCCAGCAAAAACACTTAAAATTAATGCATCTAAATATTAAAACATCAAGAAAGGCGCTTGCCATGCTTAAAACGCTGACATTAAGAAATCGACTGATCCTGAACCTAAGCCTGACCGGCATCGTTTTTTTACTGATCAGTCTTGGGTATGTTGCCTATTTGCGCGAAGGACTGGTCAATCAGGCGATTGCTGAGCGCTCTGAAGCTCTGAACAGCATATTTCAAGAGCGGCTCCAGGCAAAACAAGAGTTTGGGCTTGGGCTTGCAATGACCCTTGCGGGCAGCCCTCTCTACCAAAGCGCACTGCTGGATGGGGATCGCGAGCTGGCCTTCCGGCGTGCGAATGAATTGGGTGAGCGCTTTTATTCCGACCTGCAGGCTGGCACCGTGAACATGCACATTCATACCGCCGATGGCCGCACCTGGTTACGCAGCTGGTCTCGTGACTTCTTTGATGATGACATTACTTTCAGGCCCACAGTCACTCGCATGATGAGCGAGCGCAGACCCTTTTCTGATGCAACTGAGGTCGGTCGCTCTGGTTTAACCATTCGCGCGCTGGCACCCATGTTCAGGGATCGCCAGTACATTGGAGCTCTAGAGGTCGCCATGGGGTTTGATGGAATTCGACAAGGGTTTGAAGCAGACGGCCGCCGCTATGTGTTTCTTTTACCTGCCGATATCATTGATGTGGCACCCGGCGTAGCAAATAACACAAAAATCGGAGACTTTTTGGTTGCCAATGATCGCTGGTTTGGACAGGCAGAAGTAACTTTTGCTCGCAGCCTTGATCAAACCCGCATGATGGCTGACGGGTTCATCCTCAATGACCAGTGGTTTGCTTCAATTCAAGAAGTCAGAGATGACGCCGGTCGCCTGATTGGCGTTCATGTCTTCGGCGAACCGCCTGAGACCGTGCTGGCCAGTGTCCGTCAGATGACCCAGTTCATTAGCTTGCTGATCGGCTTACTGATATTACTGGTTGTCGGTATGGGCATTGTTTTGGCGCTGATGGTACAGAAAAACATTGTGAGCCTGATTAGTCGCAATGTTGAGCAGCTGAATAAAAACAAAAATGACCTGACCCTGCTGCTTGATACAGGCAAAAACCAGGATGAATTATTCGCGCTTTTTTCTGCTTTCAATGATTACACCAACACGCTTAAACAGATTTTAGGTGAGGTGTCCCTGACTGCATCGGATTTGAAGGCAGCAACCACAGACCTGGTTCGCCAGGGCGAAGCCAGTCAGCGCATGGCCGTACAGCAAACAGAAGAGGTGAGCCAAGTCGCCTCTGCCAGTGCAGAAATGTCGGCTTCAGCCACTCAGGTGGCCGCACAAGCCGACTCGACTCAAGAAGCCGCCAATCAGGCTACGGCCCAAACGCATGAAGGTGTGCAGGTAGTGGGTGACACAGTCAGCGCCATTGATCAGCTGGCTAGCGAAATGGGCGAACTCCTGACAATCCTATCCCGCTTAGAGCAAGGCAGTGAAAAAATCGGTGATGTGATCAACACCATCGACACCATTGCAGAACAAACCAACCTGCTCGCATTGAATGCAGCGATCGAAGCAGCCAGAGCTGGTGAGCATGGCCGTGGCTTTGCCGTAGTCGCCGATGAAGTACGCCAACTGGCGAGTAGAACGCAAGGTGCCACTGGTGAAATACAAACCATCATTCACAGTGTTCAGGATGCAGCAGCGGACGTTTCAAAAGCAATTGAACGTGGTGCAGAAAAGGCAAACCACTGCGCCACTCAAGCCCAGCAAGCGGGTGCCGCTCTCAATGGAATTGATGCCAGTGTCAGTCAGGTCAACGAATGGGGGGCACAAATCGCGACAGCTGCCAGCGAGCAAAGCCAGGTCGCAGAAGGGATCAGCTCCAGCCTTGCGCGTATCAATGATTTAGTTGCTGAGTCTTTGGATGAAATGCAAAAGAGCCAAGAGGTCACTAACAGGCTTGCTGAACGAGCCGACTCACTTAGCCAACTGATCAGCCGTTTTAAGATCTGAAAACGCCATAAATAAAAAGGCCAGCAGCGGGGCTGCTGGCAAGTGGGGTAAAAGCAGGAACCCCATGCGCTCTAGGCGGCTTGCTCCAACAAGGAATCGGGCGCCTTGTCGACGTACACATGGAAAGCTTCTGGGCCGAAAGCATCCACAGCAGTCGCAAGGTGTTCGTAGTTTCTTGGCACCGGATCCCCGGTACGAAACAC